>CAZOAD010000034.1:0-29235 GCA_964577705.1 uncultured Mesohalobacter sp. | reverse complement strand
TAGGAGGTTTTGGCTGAAGCGTTGTTTGAGCCAGCCTGTGGTGAGGAGGCTGAGGAGGAAGGTGATTAGAGAGAGAATTGGGAGTTGCATTATGGACGCAAAGTTTGCTGGAGACCCTCATCTATCGTAAATGGTGGTTGCCAGTTTAGGGTGTTGCGGATTTTGCTGCTATCGACTACGAGGGAACCCAGGAGGCGATCGATGGTGGGGGTGTTGAGGGGGAGCGATCGGCCTAGGAGTTTTTCTCCCACATCTCCGAGATTACCTGCGACTTTCAGTAAGCTGGGGGGGATGGGCAGTAGATTGCAGGGACAGTCTAAATAGTGAGCTATCTTGCAGATTAGGTCAGGGGTAGAAAGGTCTTGTCCGTCGCTGATTAGAAAGGTTTGGTTTTTGGCGTTGGGGTGGGTGAGGCAGGTGATAATCGCATCTACCAGATTTTCCACATAAAGCAAGCTGCGCTGGTTATTCACCAGTCCAAACGGTAGAGGAATGCCGCGCTTTACCAACTGAATTAATTTCAATAAATTCGCCTTGACATGAGAACCGTAGATTAACGGAGGTCTAAGGATAACCACCTCTAATGATGTTTCTTGAGCTAATTGGTTGAGTAACTGTTCTGCTTCCCATTTACTTTGGGCATAGGGATCCCTAGGATGACAAATATCTTCTTCTGTATAAGGGATATTGGATTCGTCTTGCTTTTCTCCATGAACCTTAATCGAACTGAGATAAATAAATCGACGAACCCCACTTTTTTCTGCTTGTTTAGCTAGGTTTATTGTCGCTTCTGTATTAATTTTTCGGTAAATAGTTAGGGCATCATCACTTGAATCATTCATTTGATGTACGCGAGCTGCTAAATGAATGAGTGCATCGATGTTGTTGAGGGAAACTTCAGGGAAAGGATAGGTAATAGAGTCAATTAAAACAGGTTGAACTTCGGGAGACAGTTTATCAATATCTTTGTCTTTACGAATCGTCCCATAGACATTATGACCTTCTGATACTAGACGATTGGAAAGATGCTGACCGACAAATCCGGTTAAACCCGTTAATAGAATCTGCATGATTATATGGAAAATAGTAAGATTAAGATAATTTTATAATTTGCAACATTTTCGTTAAATATTTTAATAAAACTTTAAAAATATTTGTATTGATGCCATTCTCTCTACAACTTCTAACAACTTCTTTATTTAAAGTCCAATAAGTCATAATATTTTTATTACTAACACCTCCCGTTCTCATTTTAACAAATAATTGGGGAATATAACTATAAGAAATTTTGTTTTTTCCGATAAAACGAACTAGCAGTTCATAGTCTGCGCCAATTTTATAGTCAGTTTTAAAATAACCATGTTTTTCATAAATTTCTCTTCTCAAGAAGCAGCTTGGATGAGCAGGCATCCATCCCCATTCAAATTTGCTGGGATGAAACTTTGCTGAACTATAATATCTAATAATCTTTTCCAAGTTATTAGGTTTAACATAGGCAACATCACCAAAAACTAAATCTACATTTTTATGTTTAAATTCATCAACCACTTGAGAAATTATATGATTGTTATTATAAAAGTCATCAGAATTTAAAATTCCAATAATATCACCAGTTGCTAGTTTCAAGCCTTTATTCATTGCATCATAAATACCTCGATCTGGTTCTGAAATAAATTGAGCAATTTTATCATGATAATCTTGAACTATTCCGATCGTTTCATCAGTAGAAGCCCCATCAACAACAATGTATTCGATAGGTGTATAATCTTGATTTAATACTGACTGTATCGCATGAGCTATAGTTTGTTGATTATTATAAACAACAGTAATAATCGATACTTTAATTTTTTTCATCTTTTATGAGACTCAGGATTTTGAATCCAATTCAATAGAAAATTCAATTTAGTCATATTTTATTTTATAAATTATATTGCTTCAAAACCTATTTCAAAAGCTGGAGAATTTGGCTTCAAACGGAAATCATCATTGTCCGGATCGACAAACAAGGGATCGGCAACCAATGAATTGAGATCCATTCCTTTACTTTGCCATTCTTGCCATGACATTTTGCCAAATATAATTTCACTATTATCTACGTGCCAGTATAAATTGCGATCAAAATTAAAATTCAAGTTATTCAAGTTACCTTGAAATAATTTACCTTCTTCCCAGTAAATGATATTATTTTCAAACGTAAAACTTAAATGAGCTTCCGGCTTAGAACGACGAATTTGAGCATTTTCACCCAAAGCGAATATATTGTTGCGAACTACATTGTCTTTGCCATAATGAATATGGAATCCTCCATCTCTGGTGCGATAAACTAGATTCTTCTCTATCACGATTTGCGAGCTACTTTGATCGAGGTATATGCCCCAACCGCCAAAATTAAACGAGTGAATATCGTGAAAAATATTAGAACGAATTACCGTTCCTGGCTGAACCCCTAATACATAGATCCCACCTTTGTCATTTAGTAGGGGTCCATCGCCATCTGACCGCAAGCCGAGATGATGGACATGATTAAACTCTATAATATTATTTTTAGTCGCGGTTTCAGCGTAAGTCCATGTCCAGCCAACGGAAATTCCCGTATAGTAAAAATCGTGAATATGGTTATAGGCAATGTAGTTATCCGGAGAGTTCTGAATCAAGATTCCTACAGCGCTGTGAAACATCAGTCCACCATTATGGATATGGGAATTAATAACATGGATTCCTCCCGCTTCATTATCAACTTTGACTCCACCTGCACCCAAGTCAAAAATGTCGCACTCAACCAGCTTATTATCTTGGCAACCCCTAGAAAATTCTATACCATAATTTCCCATATGAGCAATCTGGCAATTGTTCCAAGAGCAATAACGCACTCCTTCTCCATATATAGCTCCGGGAACCCCATAGGCCGCTTGTTTGAATCCATTAACATTAGTAGGCTTTGGCCAACCACCTCGAAAGTCTGGTGGATAATACCATTCGGTATGAGCAAAAGTTAAATTTTGAAACCCGATATGTTCTACAAATTCTTGGTTTTCAGGTTGTCCTTGAAAATCAACTAGCCTAGAGAGTAGAGGAGCAATGACTTCTGCTCGGTTCATCTCTTCGTCGGGTTGGGGAATATAGTAGAGATTTCCAGTCTTTTGCTCTAAATACCATTCTCCCGGTTCAGACAAAATCTCAAAGGCGTGTTCTATGTAGTAAAGATCCCCAGGCGCAATTCTGAAAACACTGCGCTTTCCGAAAGAAACAATTTTTTCTTGTTCGTCTATATTAATAATTGGCAAACGGGATTCTACCCAGCGAGTCATCACCACTAACTCTGCATCCTTGAGGGTAGACCATGCTTCCAAATCTCCTGTTTTGAAGCGGAAACGTGGTTGTCCCTGATACCAGGGTGTTTGCGGTTGAACATCAGGAACTTCTGCAACCTGTAAGTAACCCTGTTTTGGATAACGAGCACGAATGCGTCGTTTTCCATTAATCCAAAGCTCTCGAAAAAACCATTCACCCGACTTGACTTTTGGAATCGTTGTTTTCCAGAGATTTTTACCGTTAATGTTTACTGCCTGCCAACCTGTAATCTCCTTTCCCCCGCTGATAACAGGTTTTTCATTTTTATAAGCTGCATAAGTGATGGGAAAGTCCACTGTGCCAGAATCTTCACTATTAAAAAGCAGCGGGTTGCTTAAAAAATATGTACCACCACGCACAAACACATTAACAGGTTGTTTCAGGTTGCCATCCTGCTCGGACTTGAGTTCTCGGATAGCGCTTCGGACTCTCTCGAATGTGGCAAAAGGCCCGTCTGTCTTGGTTCTGTTTGGTTTGGCTTCTTTGCCAGACCAAGCATCGTTACCATTCGGGGCCAGATAAAATACAATTGAATCACTGCCATTGGTTTGAGCGTAATCAGATCCTTGCTTGTGCGATCGTTGAGCGAGGACAGCAGCAATTGTCGTTGTTGACCCACTAGCTAACCAGCCTAAACCCATCAAATTTAAAAAAGTACGACGGTTCATTAACGATTTTTAATTTTCCCAATAATGATTATTAAGTTTGTTGCAATAAAGACTGATAGATTTTTATATGTTCTGTAGCCGCACGATCCCAGCTAAATAGCTGCGATCTAGATAGACCTTGATTTATATAATCTTCTCTCACTCGATCGTCTAAAAGTTGGTTTAAAGAGCTGCTAATATTATCAATCGAGTTTTGAGGATCGACGATAATTCCAGAATCACCAACAACTTCAGGCAAAGAAGATGTGTTAGAGACAATGACAGGACAACCACAACTCATGGCTTCAAGGGGAGGTAAGCCAAATCCTTCGTATATAGAAGGATAAACTAAAGCAAAAGCCTGCTTATAAAGATAGTTTAATTCCTCTTTTGTCGCATAATCTACCACTATAATTTTACTTTTTAAGCCTATTTTTTTTATTAGGTTCTGCTCTGATTCAGTCAAAGGAGACCCAGTACAAATCATGTAGTACCCCAAACCAGGCAATTCTGAATGAGCAAATCCCATTAGTGCAGCTTTAAAATTTTTATAAAGAGGTTTTCGACTGCCCACAAATATTATATATTTTTTTTGGGTAACTGAATCCAAAGAAACCAGTCGAGGATAAGCTTTTACATTTACTTGATTCTCGATACTAAGCGAAGTGGCTAAAGGAATTACATAAATTGGTTTATTTTTAGCTAATTCTGGATAAATTAAGAGTAAATCTTTTTTAGTGTTTTCGGAAATACAAATAATCACATCTGCTGCTTTAATTGCAATTCGCTTGTGCAAGATTGTAATCGGAACACCGGCTCTTTTTAAAAAACCTAATTCATACAAAAAGTCATAAACAGTGATAATATTTTTGATTGTTCTCGAAGTAGTAATCCGAAAATAACTGGAATGGAATATATCTGCATTAGATTTTACTGGAAAAAATCTATTCCAGGCACTACATGGGGGACGATCGATCCTAAAATTTACTTGCCGATCGATGCGCGATGTAATTTCTTGCCAATATACAGATACACCCCCTGTTTTTTGAAGCTGATATATGATATCGTCTAAATGTAAAATAGGTTTCATTTTTACTTAATTCTCTATTTAATAATGCCAAGAGATTTACCAATAATTTCTGCTGTACGATCCCAATCAAAGTAGCTAATGACTTTTTCTATATAAAAATCATCTATTCTTTGATTTTTAGTCATAATTTCTTTTAATTTATTTGCCCATATATCTACATTGAAATTGTCAATAACTGTGGCTCCGAAGTTGCTAAACTGAGTTAATGAAGAGTTGGCATTGACTAGAACTGGTGTTCCCTGGGAAAGTGCTTCAATTACCGGAAGTCCAAATCCTTCAAAAATCGAGGGAAAAATTAAGGCTGTAGCCCCCCTGTACAAACCGGGCAAATCTTCTGAACTTACTTTGCCCAGAACAATAATATCGTCAGCATAAAGACTATTCTTAAGCTGGTCTATAAAATTTGAACTATTCCAAGATTCGCCACCAGTTAGAATTAACTTCACTAACTCTCCGTCATCACCTGCAATCTCTCGAAATCGTTCATAAGCTTTTAATAGGAAAGGAAGGTTTTTCTTAGGTTCAAAAGTTCCCACATGAAGAAAATATCTTGTATCAAGGGAAATGCCATTAATTTTTTCAGGAGTTATTGCTTTTGATTTATAGACTTCTGATAAACCACACGGAGCTACCGTTATTTTACTTTGAGATATTTTAAATTCTTGGGCAACATCAGATGCAGTGTAATCAGAAATGGCATAAATACAATCAGCATTTTCAATTGCTTTACGCATTGACCAAATAGAAAATTTACCTCTAGGGGTAACGTATGATAAGTTATGCCATGCTCCCAAATCTAAAACCACTACTGCGTATTTTCTTTGATAAAATTTCTTTGGCACCATAGCAGCGTTTGGAAAAATAACATAATCGTGAAGATCAACTTCTCTTCCTGCTAAGAACCACTGCCATACCGTATCTCTCAGCAGACCATTGACTAGACGAGGAAACCCTTTTTTTCCCAATGTTCTAAAAGAGCAAGTGAAAGGGAAAACTTGTAATGGCTTGCCTAATCTCATCAAACGATGACATAATTCCCAAGCATACACAGAAGAGCCAGCAGATGTCTGTGATATGCTGCTTAAATCGAAATACACTGTTTTAGGCATAAAAATCTATTTTTAAAACTTATGAAAGTTATTTAACTTTCATAAAACAAATATACCTTCTTAGTGATTTTTTTATGTTTAAACTTAGATAAGTAAATACGCACAAAAAAAGCGGACATAAATATAGCTACATAAATACTAAATATATCGGCTCTTTGTAGTCCCATGAGAAGCATAGAAAAAACTGAATCTGCTAGAGCAAAGACCATAGGGTCTGTATGCTTAAATTGTTTGAAGACTTGAAATACCATTGCTAAGAGGGATATTATTACAAACAAATATCCCAAACCACCGATTAGTCCAACTTTGAGAATGCTTTTAAAAGTTCCAACTGATAGTCCAGCTACTACAATACCAGTGTTACCGATCGGTTCATGTATGTTGACTTGTCCTCCTAGACCAGCAGGGTACTCCCATAAAAGCTTCAAAAACGAAGAAATTTCTGTAATTCTTTGACCTCCTGATGTCATTGAACCATCGGATTTATAAAATTTATCGATAAAATATTGAAATAAATATATGTAGTTAAAATCTACTGATTTTTGCAAAAAAGATAAAACAGCATAAAATATAATCATCAAAGACATAAGAATTAATATATTTTTTTTGCGTATAGTTAATTTTTTTCTGATGCTTATAAACAAGAAAACCTTAGAAAAAACTTTCACCCCAAATATACTTGCCCATACTATGATCATTGTTACCCAACCGCCAATAGAAAAACTTAAGAAAGAAGCTGATAACAATATTAAAGATTTTAAATAAGATTTGTTCACTATAACAGCCCAAAATATAGCTGGAACTAACATCATTCCGAAAGTTCCAGGTTCTTCATAATAAGAAATCGCTCTAGGGATTGTAAATAATGTAGAAATCCCTTCTGTTAAACCAATTAGATAATTTCGATAAATTCTTCCATTAACAAAAGTATAGGTTCCTATTGGTTGAATTTGAGTAAATAATGTTAAAAATAAAAGGACTATTGAAAAAAAAGCTAATAAGGTCATAAAATTAGCATAAAAATTCATACATTTTTTAATGCTTTTTTCTTCACTAATCCAAATACAAGTTATAAAAGTTAAAGTTATTAAATTATTGTAAAATATTCCATAAAGAGAAACTTGAGAAAAAGGAGAAAATATTAAGGCTATTACAGTGCCTATAAGATATAAAAACAAACCAATTAGTAGTATTTTAGTCTGAGAATTATTTGGTAAAGGATTTATTTTCAATTTGCCATTTAAAACCAGTCCAACAATAATGATAAAAAGTAAAATAAATATTAATTGGACTAGAGGAGGAAAGTATATCTTATTTATCAGATTAGGGCTGAGTAAACAAGATGATATAAACCATGCTAATAATAGATTATGTGTTTTGTTAATCTTTTTTAAGCTTTTAAACATCAGGTCAATTTTTGATGAAAAAATAAATTTGCATACATTATAATTTTTCACTTATAAAGATTCATATATTTTTTGAAATTTAAGTGCTGTCGATAAACTTGACTCTAAATAAAATTTTTTGCCAAATATTTTGAACAAACAATCTGTTACAAACTCTCTGGGCATGGTGAATATAGTTTTTATAAGTTTAGGTAATTCTACCAAGGGTTGGTAACGAATATTTTCTAAACAAGGTCTAGCATAGTGATAAGCTAAGACGCTGCGATCGTACATTTCTGATATTTCCAGAAAGCGATCGCCCGCTTTCCCCAATTTGTCTGCGATTTTTATTCGGTTTCGACGATGAATTTCTTGAATTAGTTTCCCGTTCTCTTCTTGCATCTTTGGTTCAGTAGCTTGTCCTTCATAAACACGCCATCCAACTTCGATGTCAGGATGGTAAACAATGTCACCATAAAAGCCTAACTTAATGTACCACTCATAATCAGCAGTCGATCCGATATCTTCAGAAAAATTTTCTCCTTCAGTTAAAATTTTACTTCGCATTAACAGTGAATGAATACTAGAGTATATAGGCCCAATAAAGTAATTAGCAATAATATTCAAATTTCCCGATCGTAGCTGTGTTGTAGAAGTATCTTTTGTAAAGAATTTGTCTCCAATTAAATTAAATGGGGCAATATCCCCCCATTGGCTTTCTGAATTAATGATTATAGTGCGAGCTGCTGCACATATAGCCGTTTCACAGGAGGCAAGACTTTCCACAGCAGTCTCTAGCCATTTAGGAGTCCAAAGATCATCGCTGGTAAGAATACAGAAGTAGGGGCTATTAACTTTTGATAATCCAAAATTCCAACTATTATATAATCCTTGTCTTGGTATTTGATAAAGTTGAAATCGTTTATCTTTGTTGGCAAACTCTTGGATTTTTTCCCACGACCCATCATCAGAAAATCCGTCTACAACGATACATCTCCAACTTGAAAAAGTTTGATTGATTAGAGAATATAAGCATTTATCAATATATTTATTTTTATTGTAATTGGGTAGGACAATATCTACACCTTTATGTAAATTCATATTGTTATTAATTCATCTTGATCTTAACTAATGTATTCTTAGATTTATAATTTCTCTTAATCGTTGATTGAAATGAGACTGATTCCACTGTTTTGACCGATCTAAACCCCGACTTGATAGCTCTTTGCAAAGCTCGTCATCGTTCCATAATTGCTCGATCGCTGAGGCAATTTCTTCTATAGAATGAGGATCGAAATATAAAACTGAATCTCCCATTTGTTCTCGCATCCCATAAATATCTGAAACAGCCGCAGGAGTTCCCAGTGCGATCGCTTCCAAGGGGGGAATATTAGTCGGTCCGAAAAAGGTTGGCATAATCATGGCTCGCGATCGACGATAAAATTCTGGAATATCTGAGTTGGGAACATAACCACAAAAACGGATATTATCTTTTAATTCCAAATCTTCTACGAGTTTGAGGGTTGAATCATATCCATTTTTTTTAGTGCCGATAAATACCAGGCTTAGATCCGGTATTTTATATTTTAAGGTAGCTGCGGCTCTTAACAACCCTTTGTGGTTTTTATGTTCCCAAAACTGAGCCGGATAAAAAATAAACTTTTGGGGCAGTCCATATTTGATGTCGAAATTTTCTATATCATTCGTCTTATATATATAAGATGGTGGAATATAAGGAAGTACATGAACTTTATCTTGAGTAATTCCATAAGATTCCATTAGCTGTTGCTTGCCAACTTCAGAATCTACTAAAACTCCGTTCGTCCATTTACATAGACTATGGTAATCTCTTTCTCTGATTTCATACTCTTCCGCTACTTCTGGAAAATGACGTTCATATCTATGCATTAAATCAAAAATAACTGCAATCGAATTGACTGGAATTTGATAAGCCCAAAAATCCGGTCCAGGAAAAATCCACAAATCGCATCTTTGCTTAACCAGAGTTTTCGCGACTGGGTAAACATATGGACTCAAAAAGCGCCACCAAGACATGGGCAAAACATTTCTTAAACCTCTCGATAACAAATTTAAACTTTTTTCTTTAAAATTATGGGGAATTTCTATATTCAACCAAGAACTCCCTTCAAGAAACTCAAGCCAAGAGTCTGATAAGTAGCATATTACAACCTGAAATTCACTTTCAGGAAGACTAGCTAGAGCTTCTAAGACTGCTAAACTGTATTGAAAAGCACCCCCTGCTCCAGGTTTAGTCCTTAATACCAATCCAATCTTTTTTTTCATGCCCTACCAACAAAATACACTCCCCAAGTATTAAATCCAGGTACATTATTTGTCATCCATTCTGCCTCTGTAACGGGGGTGAATCCCAATTCTGAAAATAAAAAATCTATTTCACTTTTAAAAAGATATCGCATTTTATGTGTTTCTTGAAATTCTTCTACAGATCCACTCACTTTATCTGTGACAAAAATTTGATAATTAACATCAACTAAGTTGTCATTAGGATGGAGTAATGGTTCAGCAATTCGAGCAACACTAATCCGATCGTCTTTCATTCGTTTTAATCGCACAGTTGGGCGATCGCTTAAAACCGCTGGTCCGTACCAACAATCAAAGATAAATATCCCTCCCTTTTTGAGATGTCTTTTCGCAGTATTAAAAACAGCTTTTAAGTCATCATTGGTTGTTTGATAACTCACAACATGAAAGAGAGAAAGAACTGCATCAAAAGTTTTATCAAGTTGAATTTCTCTAATATCACCATGGCTAAAAGATATTTGTGACGCTTGTTCACTAGGGAGCTTACTTAAGCGGGATCTAGCCCGATCGAGCATCTGAAAACTTAAATCAACCCCATGAACCTGATAGCCTTGCGATCCAAGCACCACAGCATGAGCACCTGTTCCACAACCCAATTCCAGAATTGATTGGGGAGACAAAGCGTGTTGTTGGAGTAGCTGGTTAATAAACTCTGCTTCTGCCGCATAATCTTTATCACGGTAGAGGAGATCATAATAGCTGGCGTAACTATCGAATATGGTCATTTGATTATTTTATGCAAAGCATCTGCTACTTTTTCCATTTGAGCATCAGTCAAAGCCATTCCACTGGGTATGTAAAAGCCCCGACGAGCCAGCTTTTCTGCTACTGGGTACGATTCTTGAGAAAATAATCCCATCTTCTGAAACACAGGTTGTTCGTGCATGGGCCAGAAGAAAGGACGAGTACCAATTCCGTAATTACGCAAACGCTGCATAATCTCTATAGCGTCAAAAGGTACGTCATCTTTTAGGACTACACCATAAACCCAATATATATTATCAGCATAATCAGTTTGTGGTATGGGCAATAACAATCCCGCAATGTCCGAAAGCAGTTCTGTATAACATTGCCCCATACGGCGTTTGCGAACTATAAACTCATCTAGTCTCTCTAACTGGGCAACTCCCAGAGCAGCTTGTAGGTTGCTCATCCTCAGATTCCAACCAAGTTCTTCGTGGATAAAGCGTTTCTGGGGTTGAAAACACAAATTTCTCAGAGAACGGCAACGATCGCCCAGATAATCATCATCAGTGACTAGCATCCCTCCTTCACCAGTAGTAATGTGTTTGTTAGGGTAAAAACTAAAGGTGCTAACATTTCCAAAACTACCACAAGGTCTTCCTTTGTAGGTTTGACCATGCATTTCGGCTGCATCCTCGATGATGTACAGTCCATATTTGTCTGCTAAACTTAAAATAGGATCTACATCTACAGGCAGTCCATAGATGTGAACCATCATAATTGCTTTAGTTCTAGGTGTAATTTTTTCTTCAATCTGGCTAACATCCATATTCCAGGTGTACGGATCTGAATCTACCAGTACAGGGATGGCTCCAGCACGCACCACAGCAGCAGCGCAAGAAATAATAGTAAAGGTTGGTAAAATAACCTCATCGCCCTGGGTAATTTCCAAAGCTGCTATAGCTGCATCAAGAGCCATTGAACCATTACAAACAGCGATCGCGTGTTTTCGACCTACCCTGGCAGCAAATTCTGCTTCAAATTTTTTAACGAATGGACCTTCTGATGAAATCCAACCAGTATCAATACACTCGTTTAAATATTTTTTCTCTTGACCATTCAGCAGAGGTTCATTGACTGGAATAAATTGCATAGTCATTACTTATTAATAATAATCTTTGTTGTTTCTGGCGTAATGCCGACAAATCTAGTTTTATCGTTTTCTCCAACGTAAGGACCTTGTTTAACCTCAATCATTTCAAGTTCTTCCAAAACTTCAAAACCATGTCCGCCAGAAATAAGAAGAATAACGTCTCCACTTTCTAAAATATGACTTTCTAGATAGTCTTGGTTTTCCGTATAAAAGTCAACTCGCAGTTTGCCCCGTTTAATAAATAAAACTTCTTGAGTGTATTGCACTTCACGAGGAACAGGATTATGAACATGAGGTTGAATTAGCTTACCTTTTGGGTGATGCATATAAGCTAATTGTTGGGAAAATTCCGGTTGAGTTAAAAAATGAATTCCATGCCGTTTAAATTTATCTGATACTATTAGAGCTAAAAGATTATTTTCGTAAGTAATATTTTTAATCATTGATGACAACACAAGATATAAGTTAATGTTTGTGACCAGTGTGAATATTGTGTATTACATTATCAAAATTGAATTTGTTGATTTTATTGAAAAACAATGACATCACAAATTTTAAAGTTTTGGAGCGTTTTTTAGCCTAATTTTGTTAAATCTTCGGAATAATCCTTGAATAATTCGACTTGTCCAGTAGGGAGATGCTAACTGTAGCCGAGTCCACCAAGGTAACTTTTCCAATGGATGCCAAAACACACTAGGAGATACCCTAAAAATTCCTTCATGTCTTTTCCATAATTTTAGCTTTTTTCTCCTTTCTTCTAATTGATTTATTAATTTTTCGTAAGGATAACCCCACTGTATAATGGTTTCTTCTCCCAAGGCTTTTAGATAGCTTTGAGCAAGTTTAATTTTCCAGCCTGTATCTAAGCGCTCTAACCAACCATTTACATAGTTAGTTACTGGCTTTTCATGCTTATAAATACTTTTTGGATCTATAAAAGTTGTATTCTCCAGCTTGACACTTTTTCCATAGGTAAGCATTTCTGGATCGAATTGAATACCTATTTGATCGCATAAAAACTTGATTGTTTTCTCAGGTTCAGATACTAAATCTTCATATTTGATGCTAACGGCTTTATTACCCAGAGTTTCAATACCTTCTAAGATCAGTTTCGGAGCAGTTAAAACATCATGAATTCTATCCTGCTTAAATAATCCATTCCAATTTCCTGAAAAATTTGTTTCAGCAATAGATGAAAAAACAGCTAAAGGATTTCTCCGAATAAATATAAATTTTGCATTCGGAAATATTTTATAAAGTTCTGGAATTATCAAATAATATCTAGGTGTTTTATCCAAAAAGTATTTTTTGTTACTAGACTTTAAAGCTTCAAAATACAAATTTAAAGCCATGTTGCGTAAAGCTTCAAGATATACAGCTTCACCATTTGTAATTTTTTTTAAAAAATCTTCTACCGCAAGAAAAGCATAGTGAGCATTATATTCTGCTTCAATGCCTGATGAGCGTCTGCCATAAACTAAATGAAGCATCAGCCAAGGTTCTGGCATAGTATGTATTTCTGAATGGCTGGCTAAAATGTGCTGTAACAAAGTAGAGCCAGATCGAGGCTGTGAAATAATAAATAAAAGGTTTTCTCCAGAAACATCAGTTATTTCTACTTTTGAGTTGAATTTCATTATGTCCAGAATTAATTTTGAAAACTACTTAAATCCCAGTATTTCTAAAGATTTTCCTGTGGTTTTATAAAAAAAATCTAATTCTTCTTCTGAAAAAAAATTGATCCATTGCTTGGATTTACCACTCCTAAAAAATTTAATATTTTTATTAATGCTGGGCGGATGTAAGGGAGATTCACTTCCAGACTTATCTTCAAGCTGAGATAACTTGTTAAAAGTTGTTTTTTTGAGAACCTCTAGATGCTCTGACTTTGATAAAGAAAACCCACAAAAATCTTCTATTTTTTTCAAAGCATACGAAGGATCTGTAAGCATTTCTTCATATTGAAGTAATAGGATATTTTCTGGGTTTCTTTTTTTGTACTCGATCGCACGTAGAACATGATTCTGCCAACTACCCAGAATATTTGTATGTGACCACTTGGTTTTCAAAAAAGTCATAAATTCTCCTGTAAAATGTCCATATTTCTGAAGGTAAAAAAAATAGGATATTGCAACGTCTCTAGGATCTCTATAAACATAAATCATCCTCGGATATGAACTGTAAAAAGGAAAATGTGATTTTATAAAACGTTGTTTCCCGTAAGAATCATTAATAAAATCACAAGATTTTTCCAAATGAACAGTCGGGACAAATTTTTCAATATTTTCAAAAGTAACATCACAACTAATATCTTTTGCCAAGATATTAGCAATCATAAATCTAATCCAGGTGTTGCCAGATTTTGGAGTAAGACACTATAAAAACATCACCCTTGTCTATCCGTTTGACAGATGTCACTATAGAAAGCTGATTTAATATCTTTCGATCGCTCAAAAAAGATATCATAAAATTGTTTTTTAAGAGATATTCTACTGTGTGAATAATTTTCATTTTTTGGTTGATTTAGCCAACTAGGTTGTTATTTTTGGTAAAAAAAAGAATTGGATGATCAATTAATTACACATTGATTTATGGAGAAAAATAGATAAGTTGATAAATTTGTTTAATTTTCTAAAAAAAACCTATTTAAATATATGTTTATTTCTTTTTCTTTTTGATCGGATGAATTTTTGATCAAATATTCCAGAGCATCTGATGAATTTTGATCCATAAATATATTAAAAAAATCAGAGTCAATTAGCTGAATACTTTCAGGTTGTTGTTTAGGCAAAATATTGTGCATATAAAAAAACTCTTCAATTTCTTCTTTATCTATAGATAAATTAAGTGAATCAGCATTATATATATATGATTCATATTCTGACAAAGTTTTTGGGTGAATATTAAAGTGATAATCTATATGTGGGTTATCACCTGCATTAACAACCGGAATACCCATATATGCAAATTCATGACCAGCTGTCCCATAAACTGTAAACAGAGAACTTATTCCTTCAGCAATAATTTGCTGATTGGACACAAATGGGTCTAAAAAATTAACTTTTTTAAATTGGCGCTTAAGATCATTCAGTGCCAATTGATTAGGTTTTTTTAACGACCAATCAGAACCTATTTCAGCTCCAGGGTGAGGTTTCACATACCATTCAAAATCCGTTTTTTCAGCCCGCTCTAATAAGAAAAAAATCCATTCATAAAAATCAGGGAAGAGCATTGACCTGTAAATATGCGGAGCATCACTAAAATGATGCAATAGGATTAGAATTTTAGATTTATCTGATGATTTTAAAACTTTGTTAGAACTATGGTTGTCTCTATATGCAGAGAAGTTCTTCATATAGGGTATTGTACTCTTTCCTGTTAATAAACTCGTTAATGTATTTCTAGCTTGAAGTCTTAAAGGTTCTTTTTCTATTGGCAACTGATTAAATATCTTTGAATATTGATGATAAGGTTGCCTCATTACATGAATTTTTTTTCTTCCATTTTGGTAAACATCAACAGAATGTTCCAACCGCATTAAAGAAAACTTAGGTTGATGATGAGGTAAATAAATTGGAATATTTTGCAGAGCCGCTAATCGGAGAAGAATGCCACAATTTATATAAACATTATGATCGGGAATAATTGCACTTACTTTTTTATTGGATAAGTAATCTTGGCAAGCATAAAATATAACAAAAGCCCGAAAAATTGTCTGCTTTAGTTTTTTATCTTTAATATCGATAGTCGGTACAGATAGAGTTCTTAAATAGGTATCATAAATTAAATCACCAATTACTAAATTTTCAATTGAAATATTGACAACATCCCACTTACTATTTAACAAACTAAAAACTTCATCTGCTAGTTTTTTTGCTAATTTGATGTAGGGTTTACCATTTGATAGAGTTAAGTCTAATGTAGCGCCAAAAGAAGAGTAAATCTTATATAGTCTTCTATTAGGAATTGTTGAAGTTTGAAATGAAAAAACTTTAATCGCTGCATTATTTTCTGCGGCCAAATAGTTGGTAATATATGAGTAGCAGTAAATAGAAGGCTTCCAATCAAACAATCCCACTAGCACGACTGAATCAGGTTCACTGTCAAAACTAAATTTCCATTTACCTTGATTGTATTGAATAAACTTTTTAGTAGAGCGATCGATAAATAAGCGATTGAATAGTAGTTGCCACAAACTATTGAAAGTATTTTTTAAGTTTTTAGCATTTATCATATTTATAATAGGATAAGATTATATTTACCAACTCATACATATTTGATAGACATTATCATTGGTTTGCCTGTACTGGAGACTTTGCGAATGAGAGGCCAATCTGATTTTTATTCATCAAGCAATTCTCTTTTTTGACCGGATTTGGCCTGTTTGATTGATTCTAATAGATGTTCTGCATTGGCTGGATTTGATAATAAATAGAGGGTTTCTTGCCAAGAGTTAAATTCATCTAAAGACATTAAAACAGCTTGTTGAGCTCGATCGCTACATAAAATGGCTGGTTCGACATCAAGGATAACTCGATCGATGATTTCATCTAATTCTTGCTTGGCTTGGTTGCTGGTAATTGCTTTCATGTTGATTTAGTTAAACCATTAACACTTGATTAATTAAGAAGTGAACATTCCTTCTAATTTGTCGTCTAATTCTGCCGAGACTCCAGCTTCATCAATTATTACGGGAGAGTTGGCACAACTGCCCCAAGTTTTATCAAAAAAATCTGGTGGCCATCCTTGGAATATTGCTGTTTTCCCTTCTTGGGGAATGGTTGTCGGTTGAAACACTACTAATACTTCTAATTGGGTGTTTTTTACTTCTTCTGGCATCTGCACTTTTAAAATGCCATCTTCTCCTATCTGGGCTTTTGACTGAATATTTTGCATTTTGGCTAAAAATTGTATTCTTTGGACTATTCAATTATAGACTTTATTCGCTCTCCAGTCGTTAAAGTTTTTAGTCACAAATTTTGCCAGTTATTAAGAGCGATATCATCGCCTAGGTATTGCACGATTCTCTTCTAACTCAATTCAATAAATCGAAAGTTACAGGCGTTCCCGCTTTGATATCTTTGCTAACAGCTAAACCTAGCAATGAGTCTAAATACTTCGGTGGTAAACCTAACCCTGGACGAATTGCCCTGACATTCTCAGCAGTTAACACATCACCTGATTTAATATCTTTAGCCACATACAAGCTGCGCCTAAATACTTTAGATTTTTTCTCAGCCTCAGTGGGGCCATATTGAACCTGACCTAAAGCTTGCCAAGCTCGTTTGGACTCTACCACAAGTTGCGCCATTTCTTCGGGTTCCATTGAAAATGCGGAATCGACACCACCATCAGCACGACGGAGGGTAAAGTGCTTTTCAACTACCGTCGCACCCAGGGCTACACTGGCAACGGCGGCACCAATGCCCATTGTGTGGTCAGACAGACCCACCTGCACGTTAAAGAGTTCCCGCAAATGAGGAATGGTTAGAAGATTGGTGTTTGCTGGGGTTGCGGGGTAGGTGCTGGTGCATTTGAGTAGAATGATATCCTGACATCCTGCGTCCCTGGCAGTTTCGACAGTTTCATCTAATTCTGCAACTGTAGCCATACCCGTAGAAATTATCATCGGCTTGCCTGTACTGGCAACTTTGCGAATTAGGGGCAAGTCCGTGTTCTCAAAGGAGGCGATTTTGTAGCAAGGGACATCTAAGGATTCGAGAAAATCAACGGCGGTGGCATCAAAGGGGGTGCTGAAGCCAATGATACCCAGGTCTTTACAGCGGTTGAGGATGGGTTCGTGCCATTCCCAAGGGGTGTGCGCTTGTTGGTACAGTTCGTAGAGAGAATGACCATACCATAGGCTGTTGGGGTCATTAATGAAAAACTCCCCTTCCTTGATATTTAAGGTCATTGTATCAGCAGTGTAGGTTTGCAGCTTGAGGCCATGTGCGCCTGTTTTGGCTGCCGCTTCTACGATTTCTAAGGCTCTTTCTAAGGATTGATTGTGATTGCCTGACATTTCGGCAATGATAAAGGGGGGATGGTTTTGTCCTATTTTGAAGTTGGCTATTTTAATTTCTTGCATAAATTTAGATTATGATATTTCTACCTAGAACAAAGGCTTCAGCCGCTTCAACACCAATCATAGAACCTCGCCACTTAGCTAAATACTCTAAACCAGGAATTGAACGAGGATGAGGCCAAGGACGCATTTCAGATTGGTACGTTTCTAGTGCTTTAAGTTTAATCGACAAAGTATCGGAAATATCAACAAACCAGTTTGGAGTAAAAGCTGGAGCAGAATTGGGTGTTTGCCACTCCGTACTTGAAGCTACCTCAAAGAATAGCAAGGTTTTGATTTGACTACCAGGCAAGGGACGACAAGCCGTTACTACAGCTTCGTGAATGCGACAGTGATCGATATTAACATCACATGAATGATGGGTGTAGATAATATCTGGATTGTATTTATTAATGGCGTTCTCAATGACTTTGATGATGTCGAGTAAATCACAACTATCCATGCGATTGTCAGGAAAGTTGTGTAGAGATAAAGAAGTTGCTCCTAAAATTTCGCTGGCTTGATCAGCCATTTTAGCTAAAGCAGATAATTCAGATTTTCGCTCTTCTGGGTTGCGTTGAGTATCGCGGCTTGTCACTCCCTCTGCCAAAATTATCACATGAACTGAGTCTCCTTTCTGAGAGTGTTTGGCGATGGTTCCACCACATCCTAAGACTTCATCATCGGGATGAGCCGCTACAACTAATATATTCATTCCTGTTTTTCCTCAACTTTCGTGATAGTGACATCAGCTACAATCCGACCATCATACAAAGCAGAACGACTGAATTCATAGCGAAATCCTTGATGTTTGATAAAGGCTTTTGGGTATCCTTCGGCGTCTAACATCCGAATGAAGTCATGCAGATTTGATAGAGAAGAGAGTTCAGGAACTTCGCTTTCTGCTGGTTTACGTCTTTTAAAGATTGTCACTTCGCCAGTCTGAGGTATAGGAGTTGGTTCTTCTGCGACAATTTTTTCGATCATCTTAGCTGCTAGGGTGGTGGCTCGAATATAAATCTCTTCAGCATTCCCTCCCAAACCCAGGTCTTCTTTCAAATAAACTGGACCAGCATCGAATTCTTGAGTCATGCGTAGGGCAGTTAATTTGGTTTGCTGATGCCCGCGAATGATTAAGTTTTGCAGAGGACTGCCTCCTCTACCATAAGGCACATCAGTCATGTGAAAGCAGACACATTCATAGTTGGCAATAATTTCTTCAGGAACTTTCCAAGACCAGTGGAGAAAAAATATATACCGAGGATTGATACTTTGGATTGTCTGTAAATTTAGTCGATCGAGAGACTTAATCAAGTACCACTGATTAGAGGTGTTCCTATTTCTTTGTTGAAAAATACTTTCATTCCAAGGTTTACTACCCACTAGGATATAATTTCTAGGTTTCAGCATTTTTTAAGTGTAAAATATAGTGATGTGCTAAATGACCCTTGACGATTTTTGTTTCATACAAAGCAAAATTATTTTTTTCAAAAGCGCGAATTGAGGCTTTGTTGTCAGCTTTAATAAAAGAATGAATTACCTCTATAGAAATTTCTTTTAACAACAAAGATATTCCTTCATTAATAATAATACTAGCCAGTCCTTTACCTCGATTTCCCTTTTCAATGCTAATATCTATTTCAGCCTCTTTATTTTCAACAATTTCAAATCTAATTTGTCCGATAGGCTTACTTTTAATATCTTTAACAATAAAAATAAAGCAGGTTTTGCTAGTTAGCTTATTTTTGAACCATTGAAAATGGTTTTCCCAGTTAATATGTTCTGAATTAAAGGCAGAATTTCGTACTTCTGGAGTGTTTACCCAGTGCCAGAGAAGTTCGCAATCTTCTTCTCTTACAGGTCTTAATTGTAGGGAATTGGCATCTAAACTTTTTATAATTCTGAATACTCCTTCGCCATCTACTATTTGCTGGCTTACCTCGATCATGTTTATTCGTTGTGCTGGGGATTGTAAGAGTGTAAAAAGTCTCTCATAAATGCTCTGTGCTTTGACATCTTGATGCCAACCCAGATTAATTGCTTGGTTGAGAGTTGCTAATTTTTGCGCGATCGCCCTCTGATTCTCTGCCAAAACCAACAAAATACTGGGCAACCCCATAAACGCCAATTCCCAGCAAGTGCTGCCCCCAGCAGAAATCGCCACATCAGCCCAAGCCATTAACTCTGGCATATTGGTGACATTTCGTTGCAAGCGGATAGGAACCCGTGAATCCTGCACCGCCATTTCCAGAGTCTCATAATGGGGGTTACTTCCTCCCACCACCACTACTGCCTCTAGTTCCTCAACTTCCACAAGCTGTAAAGCCTGAATCACTTTTAACGTCACATTATCCGGGTCTGCCCCACCCAATGTCACCAAAACTTTTTTAGCGATGGGTGGCACTGTTCGCTGCCATCCCCGCCATTGCCGAAACTCCCGCCGCAATAGAGTGTAACGAGTCCCCAGCAATAGCTGAGTATATGGTTCGCGATGCTGATACCATTGCTCGTCAGCGGAGATATTTTGATTCAGGACAAAATCAGCATAATAATGTTCCGCGTGTCCGTAATCATCGATAAATAATAGACTTAATCCAGAATTTTTGATAGTTTGCTGATATTCGCTCCCGAATTGATACCCATCCACTACCACCCAACTGGCCTCAAATTGATGAGCGAGTGCCGCAGTTTCCTGAGCATCTTCTAAACTTCCTGGTTCTGCTGCCAAGTGGACAACTTCCATTCTTTCTGATTTGAGGCGTTCCTCTAAAGTAGGTAAAGGATTTGCCATGATAAAAATAGGCTGGCCTTGGGTATCTTGCCATGCTTGAGCCAGTGCCAAGCAACGCATGACATGACCTGTACCTATTTGAGTAGAAGCATCAGTGCGGATTAGCAGATTCATTTTCTAAAGTGAAGAGTGAAGAGTGAAGAGTGAAGAGTGGAGAGTGGAGAGTGGAGAGTGGAGAGGGAATAGTGAATAGTGAATAGTGAAGAATAAAGTTTTCACTTTTCATTTTTCATTTTTCACTTTTCACTACTATTCACTTTTCACTTTTTTTTGGAGGTTTTGACGGTGGATACCAACATTGCAATCAGTTCTTGACAGTCAGATTGTATGCTGTGAAACATTTTTTCGTCTATGTAGTTTGTGTCTTTTAGTAAAGAGAGCCAATAGGCTGTTTCGTTGGCTTCTTTTAGGGAAATGCTCATCTTACTGATAAAGTCGGGTTTGCTTTGTCCAAATTCGGCTTCGCGAATTAATGCGCCGATCGCCGTTCCGCTTCTTAAAAGTTGTTTGCTCAAAATCAATTCTTTTTTCTGGTTTTGTAGGTATTGAGATAAGCGAAGAATCCGAATTGCAAACGCATAGCTTTTATGTTTTAGCGGACTCTCCCTCATAACCCTCATAACCCTCATAACCCTCATAACCCTCTTCCCTCTTCACTTTTCCCTCTTCACTTTTCCCTCTTCACTTTTCCCTCTTCACTCTTTCTCCAGCAAAAACCACGTTAGATCGTCTTGAGGAAAGTGATAATCGCGGTGATAAACAAACCCATAATCTATCAGCTGTAAATCTTTAAATTTATCAAGCATTTCTCCACAAAAATCTCTTTTAAATAATCTACCTTGATGACCTCGGTAAGTCACTTCAACAGGAGTGGGGTTATAATACTCTACCAGACAAATATAGCGGCTGCTACTTTGATAAAGTGCATCATAAACTTGCTCTAAATAATCGGGATTGATATGAATTAAAACGCCCTTGATTAATACAAAATCCCATTTCCGTGTGGGGGTAAAATTTAAAATTGATTGGTGATATATTTCTATTTCACCCCCCCCAATTTGTTGCAATTTTTCAGTTGCTACATTGTTAATTTCAATCGCAGATACTTTGACTTCTGGTAAGATTTGTTTGATTGCTTCTATATTTAGCCCTCTATTTGCTCCAAATTCAATCAATGAATTAATGTTTTGAGTCCGAGCAAAAATTTTAGAAAATAAAGCCAAATTACCAGCGATCGAGTTGTTGCCTTGATTGCGATGAGTATATTCATCACCAAACTCTTGACTCCAAAATTTTTCTTGTTCTGTCTGAAAGTCTATATTACGGGGATTCATTAATTTACTCTCCATACTTTTTCTGTTCTATATCACTATTAATAAAGTACCAGTCTGGATTTTGTTTCAATAACTCCAAGCAATATTCTAATGTAAAATAAGGTTTATTAGGATAAACAGTTTCAATGATTTTTTTGATTAACTCAAAATCTTCAGGAGTATCGACAGTCCATCGATAGTGACTGCAATCTTCAGAATAAATAACGTGACCTAAACTATATCGTTCTGGTTGTCGATAGATAAAAGGAGTAACGTGCTCGTGGTCTGGCTGTGCAGTCGCTTCCATAAAAGCTTGTTCTAATACTGAAAAAGAAAACACTTCAGTATCCATCCCTCTGGGATAGGTTCGTTTTATGCAGTTTGAGACGTAATCATAGGTCGATCGATCTTGTAGATAATAATCGATCGCCGTATCAATCACTTGCGGGTCAATTAAAGGACAATCAGAAGTCACGCGAACCACCACATCTGCTTGGTGTGCTGTGGCAGCTTGATAATATCTTTCTAAAACATCGCCTTCAGAACCTCGAAAGTAAGCGATTGAGAGAGAGTTACATAACTCAACAATAGGTTCATCCGTTTGATTATTCGTCGTTGCAATGACGATTTCATCGGCTAGTTTGACCCGTTGCAATCTCTCAACTTGGTATTCAAGCAATGGTTTACCTAATACCTGCTTCAGTACCTTTCCAGGTAAGCGGGTAGAGGTCATTCTGGCTTGAACAATTATCACAGTTTTCATTTAAGCATATCCCTAAGAACAGCTACCACTCGTTCTTGGTTTTCATCACTTAAACCATAGTACATTGGTAAACTAATCGCCTCTTGATAATATTGTTCAGCCTGGGGAAAATCTCCCCATTGAAAACCTAGATTTTGATAATAGGGCTGAGTATGAACAGGAATATAGTGCAAATTCACCCCTATCCCAGCCTGCCGTAATTCTTCAAAAACTTGTCGGTGAGTTTTAGCAATTTTATCCAGTTTCAGCCGAATAATATAAAGATGCCAACTAGATTGAGTATCAGGATGTTGCCAAGGTAGAACCAGAGGAAAATCTTGCAACAACTGATTGTAACGTGCGGCTAAATGCCTACGACGGGATACAAATTCATCTAAACGCTGCATTTGACTCGCACCCAACGCCGATTGAATATCTGTGATGCGGTAGTTAAAGCCCAACTCTAGCTGCTGGTAGTACCACAATCCATGCGACTCCCCCTGCATTAACTCAGGATTGCGGGTAATGCCGTGAGTCCGCAAGCGAATCAGCTTTTCGTACAAGTCCTGCCGATTTGTCACCACCATACCCCCTTCCCCTGTGGTAATAATTTTCACAGGATGAAAGCTGAACACAGCCATGTCCGAAAACTGACAACTGCCTACAGGCTTGCCTTGATATGTGGCACCAATAGCATGGGAAGCATCCTCTAAAACTGTAAAACCATACTTTCGCGACAAAGCCCCAATCTTTTCCATCTCGCAAGACTGACCTGCCAGATGAACGGGAACAACAACTTTGGGCAGTTTACCTTCCCGTTCAGCTTGAATGAGTTTTTGTGCCAGGGCCTCAATACTCAGATTATAAGTATCAGGGTCAATATCGACAAAATCGACCTCTGCACCACAATACAAGCCACAATTGGCAGAAGCCACAAAGGTATTTGGGGAAGTCCAGAGAATATCCCCTGTTTCTAACTCTGCTGCTAAACAAGCAATATGTAATGCGGCAGTGGCATTGGCAACTGCTACAGCATACTTGACTCCGCAATACTCGGCGACTGACTGCTCAAAGCTTTCGATAGCTGGCCCTTGGGTCAACCAATCAGATTGCAGGATTTTAATTACAGCATTAATGTCTTGTTCATTGATATTTTGCCGCCCGTAGGGAATAAAATTACTCATTTAACTCATTGACTTACCATAAAACAAAAACCTACTTAAATTGCCACACCGCTAAACTTGCTGAATTTAATGGATTAATTCCAAAAATATCTTCTGAGTAATGGATAATTTCAATATCATTCCTATTTTTTAGTAAAGAAAATAAGTTTCTATTATAATCATTAAGTTCTATATAACGATTTCTTAAACATCCTACTAAAGTGTGTCTACTTGGTAAAAAACTAGGTTCTATATTTATTACTGTAACAATATTGTTTTTTACACTAGATAAGCCGTCAATAAAGCATTCTGCATTAGGAATCTGTTCTACACTATGAACTGTTAAAATTGTACTGCTTGGTTTAATTATTTGATAATCATTGGAATCATAATAATTAAATGGAATAACATTGAAGTTGAGCTTTTTGCCAAGTTCTACAGCATTCTTTGAATATTCTCCACCATATACCAAAGAAACTGTGTTTTTTAAGTATGATAAATTATAACCATAGCCGCAGCCCAGTTCGCATAAAGTATCGGAGCTATACTTTTTTACAGTATGAGTAATTAATGAATAGAAAATGGAACGAGCCATAAATAACTTGGTTTTAAAAATATTTTCTTCAAAAGAAATGAAAAAATCATCGCCATCATCGAGTCCGCCGTGTTTAAATTCTTCTTGTTTATATGCTTCTATACAATCGCCGTTATAGTCTGCCAATTGACCATATTTTACTCGATTGTACTCGGCTTCAATCTGTTCTATGTTTCGGGCTCTAGAAAACTCTTCTAATCCTATCAATTTTTTAGTCCAAGGATTATTTTCTGATAAATATTCGTTCCAGTTGGCAGGTTTCATTCAAGCGATCTCCTTTATAGTTATTAAGTTTTTACTACTTTAAGTATTCAAAAGCTTCTTATGCTGTTCTGCTTCTATTAAAACTCATAAATCACTTATGATTTGGGTAGAATTTTAAGAAGCTGTTGGGGAGATAGCCATTCTGTATTTTTATCAGAACTGTATTCAAACTCTTCTGGAACGGGCACTCCTTTTTCCCCTAAAGCATTCGATTTAAAATCCACATTGCTGGTAAATTGGATAGTCGGAGTAATCACATAATGTTCAGAAAACTCCAAAGTTAAATGATAGTCATCTTTGGGACACATGACTTCATGAAGTTTTTCTCCCGGACGAATGCCGATTACTTTAGTGGTAATTCCTGGTGCTATGGCTTCTGCTAAATCAGTCATTTTCATAGATGGAATTTTCGGGACAAAGATTTCACCTCCCTGCATCCTCTGAAGATTTTTAATCACAAAATCTACCCCCTGTGGCAGGGTAATCCAAAATCGAGTCATGCGGGGATCTGTAATGGGTATTTCCGTTGCTCTTTCCCGCACCAACTTCTGAAAGAATGGTACAACCGAACCCCTAGAACCAACCACATTACCATAGCGGACTACCGCAAAGCGAGTTTTGAGTTTTCCTACCAAGTTATTCGCCGCAACAAATAATTTATCCGATGCTAACTTAGTGGCCCCATAAAGGTTAATGGGATTTGCGGCTTTATCGGTGGAAAGGGCAATGACTTTTTCTACACCACAAGCCATTGCTGCATCGATGACATTACTGGCTCCATTAATATTAGTCTTAATACATTCCATCGGATTATATTCGGCGATGGGAACGTGCTTCAAGGCAGCAGCATGAATAACATAATCCACATTTCGCATTGCTAGGGTGAGGCGATCGCGATCGCGCACATCCCCAATAAAAAAGCGCATAGAATCTTGGGGAAAAGCCTGAGCCATTTCATACTGCTTTAACTCATCCCGCGAATAGATAATTATTTTTTGGGGCTGATAGTTGGCCAATAAAGTAGAGACACAGTGCTTACCAAATGAGCCTGTTCCGCCTGTAATTAAGATAGATTTATCGTTAAACATTGGCTAATAATTAAGCTGTTCTAATCATTAATATCGAACTAATATCGAAAAATTTCCTAACTGATTGAGGAGACCACCTGAGCCATCTGCTGAAAGTCTTGATTGCGTTGGCATAAATCATCATAAGTGCCTGAATCTATAATCTGTCCCTGACTCATAAAATAGAGGCGATCGCAATTTTTCACGGTACTTAAACGGTGAGCAATCATAATCAAAGTTTTCTCACCACTCAACTTCTCCACCGCCTCCATCACCCCCGCCTCAGTCTGATTATCCAAAGCTGCTGTTGCCTCATCCATCACCAATACCTCTGGATTATGATACAACGCTCTGGCAATCCCTACCCGCTGCCGTTGCCCCCCTGACAACCGAACCCCTCGTTCTCCGACCAAGGTATCCAAACCTTCTGGTAAACTTGCTACTAACTCAGTCAAATGGGCTGATTTTACTGCGGCATCAATCCAACCTGCATTAATTTCATCTTCGGGAATCCCAAAAGCAATATTATTTCGCAACGTATCATCGCACAAATAAATAGTTTGGGGAATATAACCAATCAACCGTTGCCAAGCGGATAAATCGTCATAAATATCATGACCATCCACTAAAATTTGCCCCTGAGTGGGTGGCAACAGCCCTAGAATCACATCCACAATCGTGGTTTTTCCAGCCCCCGAAGACCCGACAAAGCCAACGGAAGTTCCTTTAGGAATGGTTAAAGACACCCCTTTGAGGGAATTATCGCTGGCTCCAGGATAACGATAAAACACATTCTGTAGCTCCATTTCCCTCTCTAAAAGCGGTTTGGGAGCAGTGAGTTGGCGGGAATAAACTAATTGCCGATTTTCAAGCACTGGTTTTAGTTCTCTTAAGTCATGAGAAAGAACATGAACGCTATGAGAACTAAAGCGCATTCCCGTCATTGAATTTAAAATCCGATTAATCGAGGGCATCAACCGAAAAGCCGCTGCCGCAAATAAAGACAAGGTAGGCAGTACAGCACTTAAGCTTCTTCCTTGGGCTAATACTGATACCACAATTAACATTAAACCCACAATGGCGATGGACTCAATAAAAAAACGCGGCAATTGACTGACGATTTGAGAAAACTGTAAAGCCCGAGTAGACAAAATATTATGGCTGTCATACTGGTCCAGAAACAACTGTTCTCGACCTAACACCTTGGCTTCTTTGACTCCTCCCAATCCTTGATTAATCGTCTGAATCACTTGTCCCTGGTGATATTGGCGAGCTTTCCCCAATGCACTTAACTTCCGACGAACCACGCGATAAAAAAACAGTGTGGCTAGGCCAATTCCTCCTGCTGCTGCCAGAGAGGTCACAGGCTCTATCACCAATAAAAATAAAGCAATACAACCCAGAATGGTCACTTCCGTGAGTGCTAAGATTCCTGGGGTTAAAACACCATTAAAAAAAATTGACGTTTCAGTGGTTAAATTACGAATTAAATCCGCACTATTGCGCTGTAAGTGGAAGGTATAGGGACTATATAAATAGGCGCGAAATAGACGAGAAGATAGTTCAACTTGTTTATCATAAATCAAACGGCACTGGAGATAGGTCAGGGCCGTTAAATACAAATTTTTAAGTAAATAAATCACCATAAACCCTAAGCCAGCCCCGATTAAAAAATCATGGGTTGAGGGTTCTCCCACCCCTTGATAAATCCATCTCATCATTCCTGCTTCTTGAACCCGTTGAGGATTTTCCAGCAGGGAGATAAAGGGAAGAACTAAGCCCACTCCCAAAGTTTCAAAGCCAGCACCAATCAGAATTAGGAGAAAAAGACCTGCGATTTGCCACCGTTCTCTAGGGGTAAATAAATAAAGCAGTTTCTGCAAAAAGTTCATCAATTACTTTTACGCGATAATTAGGCTGGGTACTCTAGTGCGTCCACATCACTCTGACCAGAGAATGAAGGAGGGGGAGGCACTGATTGTTGATGGAGCAAGGAAGGTAGATGGTTTCAAGTGATGAAGGCCGAGAGATGGTCCCACTCGCTCAAAAAATTTTTTGATTCATTTAGACTCGCGGCGGGGCGAAAAAATCTCAATTTTCATCAACTTCAGGGATTTTTGACATTGCTAATCATCTTGTCATGGAGCCAGTTTCCTGGTCATCTAGATATTCCTTCTCTTAATTGTGTCTCCCATTCAAGCCTCGAATCCTGTAGGGGTGACATGAACCTCCCCATGATTGGTGATTATCATACAGGATTGAGGCATTACCTGGCTAGGGTTCGGGCGATTCGAGAATCGCCTCTACAGGTTGTTGGCTGGCGATTCGAGAATTGCCTCTACAGGTTGTTGGCTGGCGATTCTGGAATTGCCTCTACAGGTTGTTGGCTGGCGATTCTCGAATCGCCCCTACAGATAATAGGCTCATTTACGTGGAATATTTTTCCTAATTATGCCATTTCGTTTAGGATTGGTGACCATTATAGAGGACTGACGCATTCCCTCATTTTTCGGGGGATTCCCTTTCTCGCCCCTACAGATAGGGTTGGGTTTCCCAATCTGCTGACATCCTGTTATCCCCTCATCCCCATCAAATCCAAAATTTTTGGAAGGGAAT
Organism: uncultured Mesohalobacter sp.; assembly: GCA_964577705.1. Classification (GTDB taxonomy): domain Bacteria; phylum Bacteroidota; class Bacteroidia; order Flavobacteriales; family Flavobacteriaceae; genus Psychroflexus. The sequence continues at coordinate 858 of CAZOAD010000034.1, read as the reverse complement.
AAGGACTAAGCGCCCACATCACCAAGGGTTCCTGTAAAATTCCCCCGTAGGGATTCCAGGGTGGGTTCCTGGCAATGACCTTGGCAAGACGAACAAGTTCCCCAATTTCTTGCCCCAAAGGATTGAGCAGAATCTTCAATCCCTCTTAAGCCCTATTCTTGGGTCATCTCCATAATCGGCTCCATCGCTGCGGACTGCCCAGAGAGCCAAATAAGCATCCTGCTTTTAATCCGCAGGGGAATTTTCACTTTAATCTCTTTGGGGTCAAAATTGAAACTTCTGGGGTGAATATCCGCAAAAACTGGCTTGGCCCCCATTGCTCATGGATTCTGCTGTGGCAAAAAAAGATGCATGGCGTCGTAATCACCTCATCCCCTTCGCCAATGCCTAAAGCCCCCAAGCCCATCATCAGGGCATCTGTATCCTAATTTACACCTCTCAAGTGCTTCACCCCCAAATACTCAGGCACTTCCTGCTCAAACAGCTTAACATCAGGCCCCATAAATAATAAACTGGCCTGATTCTAAAACGCGGTTAATCGCTGCTTGCACTTCGTCTTTGATTTGCTCGTACTGGGGCTTCAGGTCTAAAACGGGTATTTTAATTTCAGTCATATCCTCAGTTGTGGGTTTGAAATTGGATGATATAAATTCGATAACTTTTGAACTTTTGTTCCCAATGTCATGTTATGGATTCCCGCGCGGGAATGATTGGGGGATCTCTAAAACGGGGATTTTAATAATAAATCAGAGAAGTCAGCTTTTTTCATAGGCATAAGGCGATCGCGTGGTTCAACCTAATGGTAACGGGCGTAAGCGGTGAAGCGCTGTAGGTTAACAACCTGTAATTAAAGGGGTT
>CAZOAD010000033.1:0-29238 GCA_964577705.1 uncultured Mesohalobacter sp. | reverse complement strand
AACTTTTTCTTTTGTCTCTTCTTTTGGTTCTTCCTCTTGTGCATTAACATCAAAATTTAGTATAACGATACAAAGTAGAACTTGGAGATAAGTCTTTATCATAAAAAAATATATCTTCCAAAACTAATCTATTATTTGAGTTAAGCCCAATTTATAATAACTGCTTAACAGATCTGAAAGAACATTTAATATTTATTTTGGAATAATAGCTTCGTGTTGAAGAAGTTAACTTTTTTTAATGTAGGTCAAATAAGTGAAGTCAAAGTTATGTCTCTCATCTTTTTCATGATGCTCAGAGTGGATGAGTTTCCACTCAGATTCTTTTATTTCTGGAAAAAAGGCATCCGCCTCGAAGGTACTGTGTACTCTGGTGAGTTCAATTTGATCTGTATAAGGTAGGGCTTGTTTGTAGATTTCACCTCCTCCAATGACAAAAACTTCATCTTCACCTGAGCAATAACTTAAAGCGTCTTCAAGACTATGTACAACTGTTACGCCTTTTTTTGTATAATCATTTTGTCGGGTGATCACGATGTGCTTTCGGTTTGGAAGCAATTTGGGGAAGGACTCAAAAGTTTTACGTCCCATGATAATATGATGATGAGAAGTTATGGCCTTAAAACGCTTAAAATCATCCGGGAGATGCCATACAAGTTCGTTGTCTTTGCCTAGAGCATTGTTTTCTGCAGCAGCAGCAACCATCGTTACTTTCATGTATTTTCGTTTTTTTGGATTTCAGTCCTATTGTTATCTATGGGATGTTTTTTATCAACTTTTTGCTGGAGTTTTCGTAAGCGTTCCAATTGTTTTTCTACCAACCTGTTCATTTGTTTTTCTTCCCACTCTCTCCCCATCAGTTTGTTGACCATAAAGACATTAATAGCATGTACCAAAAAGAAGAAGAACCATATAAGAATGGCAGTGACAAACCAATACATCCCAAGCGGTTTGAATTCTATTTGATAACCCACAAGTACATTAAGAACAATGAAAACAACTGAGCCTGCAATAAAAAACACCAAATGCGTCATCAACCTTTTCTTTTGTTTGACTCGCTGATGAGCATTTTCGTATAAATCTCTTAACTCAGGATCTATTTTCTTTTTTGAATCCATTTTAAGTATATTAGAAGTTCAAATTTACTAATACTTTTACTGACATCTCCTTATGACAAGCTTAAAAAAAGAATTCCCCATTATCTCTTCCTATACTTACCTCAATACCCCATTTACTGGTGTTGTTTCATCTAGCGTTTCTTCGCAAATCAAAGAACTAGAAGAAGACTACAGGTTGAGAGGAAGTCTTTTTACAAATGAATTTGAGGAGTCTATAGTTGAGGAAACCAAACATCTTATTTCTGAATTTTATAAGGCAAAAGAGGATGCTATTGGACTTTTAAATAATTTTTCAACAGGACTGAATCTAATCTTAAATGGCCTTCCCGAACAGTCAAAGGTCATTTTGCTCGCTCAAGATTATCCATCTGTCAATTTACCTGTAAAGTCTAGAAATTTTGAAGTTCACGAAGTAGATATCAATCTGGATCTTTATAAAAATTTAGAACTCAAGTTTAGAGATGTAAATCCAGATTATTTTTTATTTAGCATAACTCAATTCATCAGTGGTTTGCAATTGGACTTGAATGCTTTAAAAAAACTAAAAAAAGAATTTCCACAGGTCAGTTTTATCGCAGATGCTACTCAGTTCTGTGGCACCGAGCCATTCGATTTTGAAAATTCTCCTTTTGATGTTTTCGGTACAAGTGGTTACAAGTGGCTGAATGCAGGACTTGGAAATGCCTTTTTTCTTTTGAAACCAGAATTTATCGATAGACATCATTTTACATCTATAGGTAGCAATTCTTTAGCTGCGAAACCAGATGGTAAACCTAGACCAGTGGGGTTTTTAGAACCTGGACATCATGATCTTATAGCAGTAGCAAGATTGAAGTATGCTTTAGAATTTCATTATAAAACCTTAGGAATCGATTTTATAGAAACCAAAATTAAGGCGCTTTCAAAACAAGCTAAAACTGAATTTTTAAAACTAAATTTGCTCGATAGACAGGTCATTGATGAAAAGTCAGTTCAACACATTTTCAGTCTTAAAGGCCGTGAAAGTGACATCGATAAATTAAAAGAAAAAGGGATACTTTCAGCTTTTAGAGGTGGAAGAATACGTGTTGGTTTTCAATATTTCAACACTGAGAAGGATTTAAAAAATTTGCTAGAAGCTTTGAGTTAGCTTTTGTATTAAGTGACCTCATCTTCTCTCTAAAAAAGAGTGTAATACTAGATTTTACTGGCTTTAGTTTTGGTTTCTGGATAATACCAACTCAAGCTTTGCATTATTTTCCTTTGAAAGCAAGTGAGTAATAGGTTGCTTGCCCTTTTCAAAGATAATTTATACCAAAGTCAATTTTTTAAAAGTTAGCCAGGTTACTACTTTCTGTGGGAAGTAATGATTTCCCTCCGCAACACTGGTATCAATACTTTTCAGCATAACCCTCTGTTTCAAACTGCTTTGATAAGTTATGATTTTTTAAAGGTATAGTTTTTATAAAAACCTGTCTTGCTTTCAAAAACTTTATCAATAGAAAGATTCGCTTGTGATGCTAGCCATTCTACTGTGTCATCATCATACTTTTGTGAAATTTCAGTATGAATGGTTTCCCAGACCTTGAAGTTCACATTCATATCAAGCTTATCTATTTTTACGTTTTGATTCACTTTGCTTACCAAAAAGCTTTTAGCTGTTCCTGTTTCCGGATTGTAGGTTTCCCAATGCAAAAAGGTATCGAGATCAAAATGACCTCCCAATTCTTTATTTATTCTTTCCAATAAATTCTTATTGAACGCTTCAGTTATGCCTTTGGGATCATTGTAAGCATCAATAATATTTTGAGGATGTTTTTTTTGATCAAACCCCATGAAAAGTAAATCTTCAGGAGACATATGTTCTTCAATTTTCTTTAAAAAATCTATAGCATCTGCATGCATGAGATTCCCAATATTGGACCCAAGTACCAAAATCACTTTTTGTCTTTTGTTATAGCTGGACAATTGGTTTAGTACCTGAAAATAGCTGCCTTGAAGAAGTTCAAAATTAACCTTCGGTAGTTCATTCTCCAGAGCCGACCCCAATTCATCGAGTACATTTTGACTTATGTCCACCGGTAAATAAGTGAAGTTAGCTCCAATTTCAGATAAGTGATTCAGAAGTAATTTTGTCTTTTTTCCATCCCCAGCCCCAAGTTCTATAAGATCAAAACCTTTTGTCAAATTAAATTTTTCAGCAATGGAGGACGACTGGTTTTTCAAGATGTTAAACTCACATTCTGTTAGGTAATATTCTGGCATTGCCATGATATCCTGAAATAACTTATCTCCTTGCTTGTCGTAAATAAATTTTGAAGACAAGTGTTTTGGATAGGCTGTTAATCCGGAAATTACATCTTTTTCAAATGCAGTATAAGTAGTTGATTTTGTAGTGGTGTCCATGTAATGCTTGTCGATTTATTTTGCCAGCCTGATGCCGCTTTGTTGCCATCTCATATCCGGATGAAAGAAATTTCTATATGTTTTTCTGGTGTGATTTTTTGAGGTGAGGGCAGAGCCTCCACGCAGTACTTTTTGGTTCACCATAAACTTACCGTTGTATTCGCCGAGTGCTCCTTCTGCTTTTTTGTAATTAGGATACGGGACATAAGCACTTTCTGTCCATTCCCAGCGCTTTCCCCAGGAAATTTGTTCTTGTGCAATTTCCCATTCAAATTCCGTTGGTAACCTGTAACCTTTCCATTCTGCAAAAGCAGCAGCTTCAAAATAAGAAATGTGACTCAGAATCTGTTCTGGATCAAGTGGACCTAAGCCTGAAAGATGAAATTCCTTCCAGCCTTTGTCATTCTTTTGCCAATATAGTGGATGACCGATTTCTTTATTATTTACCCAATCCCAGGCCTCGGCATGCCATAGTAAAGGGTTTTTATAACCTCCATCTTCTATAAACTCCAAAAATTCTGCGTTGGTGACTAACCGGTTGCTTATTTCAAATTCTTGCAAAAAGACTTTATGTGCGCTAGTCTCATTGTCGTAACTAAAGCCTTTTCCCTGATGTCCAATGTTGTAAAGTCCTTCTGGTACAGTCTTCCAGCTTTGATTGAGATTTTCAATTGATTTTTCATCAAAATTTGAATGGTAAACAGGGTAGAGTGGATTATGTCCAAAGCAATATTTTATATCCATCAACAGTAATTCCTGGTGTTGTTTTTCGTGATGAATACCAATTTCAACTAGCTCCAGTAACTCTTTGTTTTTTGAGTTTGTTTCGAGTAGCTCCTCTAAAGCTTTAGTCACATAGGTTCTATATTTAAAAATTTCATCTACAGCAGGTCGAGATAAAATTCCACGATGTGACCTTAAAACCCTATCTCCTTTGGTTTCGTAATAACTATTGAACAGATAAGGAAAATCTTTATGATAAAGCTGGTATTCTTCTTGGAATGTGGTTAAAATGAAAACTTCAAAAAACCAGGTGGTATGCGCTAGGTGCCACTTAACAGGTGAGACAAATTCAACAGGCTGTATGACAAAGTCTTCCGTTTGTAATGGCTGACAAAGTTCTTCTGAAAAGGCTCTGGTTTCAATAAATTCTTGAATCATACGCTAGATTATTTTTTGAATTTACTAAAAAAAGATGCAGATGAGATTCGTCTCGATAAAGAATTAACCAAAGTTTAAATGGCAACCTTTCCTTTGATGTGTGGATGAGGATTATAATTTTCTAAAGTGAAATCTTCAAACTCAAAATCGAAAATCGATTTCACCTTAGGATTTAATTTCATGCTTGGTAAAGGTCTTGGAGTCCTGGACAGCTGAAGTTCCACTTGTTCGAAGTGATTGTTGTAAATATGAGCATCTCCAAATGTATGGATAAAGTCGCCGAGTTTTAGATCACAAACCTGTGCTACCATCATAGTAAATAGGGCGTATGAAGCAATATTGAAAGGAACACCCAAAAATACGTCTGCACTTCTTTGGTACAATTGACAAGACAACTTGCCATCGGCTACATAAAATTGGAAAAAAGCATGACACGGGGGAAGAGCCGCTTTACCATTGGCTACATTGGTTTCGAAAGATTCTGAAGTATCTGGCATAACGCTAGGATTCCAAGCGGAAACCATCATTCTTCGGCTATTTGGGTTCGTCTTCAGAGTATGAATTAATTCCTTAATTTGATCTATATTTTCAGAATTCCAATTTCTCCACTGGTGGCCGTAAACCGGTCCCAAATCTCCATTTTCATTGGCCCATTCGTTCCAGATTTTGACACCGTTCTCTTGCAAATAAGTAATATTGGTATCGCCTTTCAAAAACCACAGCAATTCGTAAATGATAGACTTAAGGTGAACTTTTTTAGTCGTGACCAAAGGAAAACCCTCGCTAAGGTCGAATCTCATTTGATATCCAAACACACTTTTGGTCCCAGTACCTGTCCTGTCTCCTTTCTGAACGCCCTTTTCTAAGATGTGCGAAATTAAATCGTGGTATTGTTTCATAATAAGGTGTGTTTGATGGTCTAAAAATAGAAATTTATCCATTATCTAACAACAAGCTTTGGATAAAGGTCTTTTTTATTTTTTGGAATACAATTCTGAGAACACCTAAGAGCTTATGAAGTTTAAAGTGTTAATATAAGAGCTGTAAGAGGGAGATTTTAGCCAATGATCATTCCGGCAATGGTTGCAGACATCAAAGAGGCGAGTGTGCCACCTATTAAGGCACGCATACCAAATTCTGAAAGTGTTTTACGCTGACCTGGTGCCAATGAGCCTATACCTCCAATCTGTATTCCAATAGACGCAAAATTAGCAAACCCGCATAGCATGTAGGTAGCCATGATGACCGATTTCTCGTAATTTAAACTAAGAACATTAGCGGCGTTTTTAAGTTCAGCTAATTGAATATAGCCTACAAATTCACTGGCCACCAATTTGATTCCAAGGAGTTGGCCCATAAGCATAACATCTTCTTTGGCAACACCTATGAGCCACATCAGGGGAGCAAATATAATTCCCAGGATTGCTTCGAGCGAGAAGTTGTCGTAAGGCGTATGTTCTGCTACCAGACTATTGAGGCTGGTTAATTCACCAATCTTTTCAAAGCCATAGTTAATAAATGCAATTAAAGCGACGAAAACCAGGAGCATGGCGGCAACATTGGCTGCAAGCTTGAGACCTTCGGTGGTTCCATTGGCAATCGCATCAAGAATATTAGAGCCGATTTTTTCAGAAGAAACTTCAACGTTTGTATTGACCTTTTCTAATTGCGGGTACAGAATTTTTGAGATAACGATAGCACCAGGTGCTGCCATGACTGAGGCTGCTAGTAAATGTTTTGCAAACGCCAGGCGCATAACTGGGTCATCACCCCCCAGAAAACCGATATATGCAGCAAGAACGCCACCTGCTACCGTGGCCATGCCGCCAATCATTACTAAAAGTATTTCTGAACGCGTCATACGTTCTAAATAGGCTTTAATCATCAGTGGGGCTTCGGTCTGTCCAAGGAAAATATTTCCTGCAACACTTAGGCTTTCAGCTCCAGAAATTCCCAGTAATTTTGAGAGTATCCAAGCTAAAGCGCTTACTACTTTTTGGATGATTCCCAAATAGAAAAGTATCGAGGTTAACGCTGAGAAGAAAATAATAGTGGGAAGTATCTGAAATACAAAGATGTATCCATATGTACTGGTGTCCATCAAGTCACCGAGGAGGAATTCTGAACCAGCAGCTGTGAAATCTAAAATTTTGACAAAAATATTCCCGACAAAGTCAAAAGCGGATTGAACGAAAGGAATTTTTAAAACTCCAATAGCTAATATAAGCTGGGCAAGTAAACCAAAACCTACAGTTTTCCAATTGATCGCCTTTTTGTTTTTACTGAGAACGTAAGCAATCAATAAGAGACTAATCATACCTACGACACCTCTCCACAGGCTATTAAAACTAAAACTTTGATTCGCTATGATTACTTTTGAAGAGGCCGTTTCTTCTTGAGCAACGACTTCAGCTTTAGGTAGTTTATTGAGTTGAAGTTGAAAGCGTTCGGAAGTAAGCTGAGCTATAGAATCAGATGCAGATTCAATTCCAAACTCAATTTCATCTAAAGTTCTTAGCAAAGGTGTAAGACTTAATGAATCTTCCTTTAAGGTAAAAAAGCCTTCATACACAAGATCTTTGTTAGCATGAGTTATGCTAAACAAAGAATCCTTAAAACTTATGGTTTGTTGATTTTCGAAATAATAAGTAGAATCCTGATTCTCTTTTAGTTCTATTTCCCATTCGCCTTGAAAAGATTGAGCAAAAAGTAAAGTGGGGAGGCAAAGCAATAGTGCCCAAGTAAAGTTTTTCATTCTTTAGCTTCGTTTGGAAATTTCATCACGAATTTGAGCTGCTCTCTCGTAGTCTTCATCGTTGACAGCTTTTTCTAAAAGTTCGTTAAGTTTTTTGGTGGTCATTGAGCTGAATTCGCTTTTGAAAGAGGATTTCTTTTCTTCTGGCTCAACGTCTCCAGTTTTATTTAGATTATCAGAACTATAAATATCTGTGTTTCGATTTTTATCACTTAGAAAAATACCAGCTTTATCAAGTATATTTTTATAAGTAAAGATAGGAGCGTCAAATCTCAGAGCAAGCGCGATGGCATCACTGGTTCTGGCATCGATAGTTTCTTCAACACCATCTCTTTCACATACCAGGCTTGAATAAAAAATTCCATCTACAAGCTTGTGTATAATGACTTGTTTTACTGAAATTTGAAACCTATCTGAAAAGGTTTTGAATAGATCGTGCGTTAGGGGTCTGGGTGGTTTGATCTCTTTTTCTAAGGCTATGGCTATAGATTGTGCTTCAAAAGCTCCAATGACAATAGGTAACTGTCTGTCACTATCCATATCGCTTAAAAGCAGGGCGTAAGCTCCATTTTGAGTTTGGCTGTAAGAAATTCCTTTTATGCTAAGTCTAGCTAAGCTCATACTACATTATATTGAATAAAAAAGCGGTCTAAGTTTTAAGGACTGCTTAAAAATTAGACCGCCCTTTAAAGGGGCACAATTTATGAAAATTATGAGTTATTCGCCTTAAATTCCTTTAGTTTTTCAATCAATTGAGGAACTACTTCAAAAGCATCACCTACAATTCCATAATCTGCTGCCTTAAAGAAAGGCGCTTCCGGATCTGTATTAATAACTACTTTATTTTTGGAAGCACTTATTCCGGCAAGATGCTGTATGGCTCCTGAAATTCCTATAGCAATGTATAAATTGGTGGCCACGGGCTTACCCGTTTGTCCAACGTGCTCACCGTGAGGTCTCCAGCCCATATCGCTCACAGGTTTTGAACATGCGGTTGCCGCACCTAGAACATCTGCAAGCTCTTCAATCATTCCCCAGTTTTCTGGACCTTTCATGCCGCGACCTGCAGAAACAACAACTTCTGCATCGGCAATACTTACTTTATTCTTATTCTTATCTACAGATTCAACTTCTATTTTGAAATTGTCATCAGTTAGCTCTGGAGAAAAATCCTCTTCAGAAAGAGAAACTTCATTTTCTTTAAGTCCATAAGCATTACTGGATAAACCTAAAACTTTTACATCTGTAGAAATCGAAGTCATATTGAAAGCCTTATTAGTGAAAGCGGTTCTTTCAACAACAAAACCATCATCAAGATTTGGTAAAGCAACAACATTGGAAGCATAACCAGCTTCTAGATTAACTGATAAGAGTGGTGCTAAATATTTAGCATTTGCGCTTTGACTTACAACTACAACTTTGGAATCTTCTTTTTTGGATGCTTGAGTTAAAACCTCTGCATAAGCATCTGCATTAAATTTTGATAGCTTTTCATTGGATACTTTCAAAACTTTATCAACTCCGTAAGTTTTAAGTTCTTCAACATGTTCAGCATTGATCGATACAGCTGTTACACTAGTTCCCATCAAATCTGCTATTCCTTTGGCAAAAGAAGCAACCTCAAAAGCCGCTTTTTTCAACTTGCCATTTTCTGATTCTGTATATACTAAAACTGACATAATTTTGTTTTTTGGATTATATAGCTTTTGCTTCGTTGTGAAGCAAGTCTATCAATTTATCTAAATTTTCTGCGTCTACAAGAGTCACCTCACCTTTAGGAGCTGGTTTTCTAAAACTTTTTGCCTCGGTTTGAGTTTGTGCAGAAAGTGGCTCAACTACATTCAAAGGTTTTTTTCTTGCCATCATAATTCCTCTCATGTTTGGAATCTTTAAATCGCTTTCTTCTACAAGTCCTTTTTGACCACCAATAACAAGAGGTAACGAAGATTTTAAAGTTTCTTTACCACCATCAATTTCTCTTATGGCTGTAGCAGTTTCTCCATCGATTTCGAGACTTACACAAGTGTTGATAAAATTGGCACCAATCAACTTAGCAAGCATTCCTGGAACCATACCACCATTATAATCAATAGATTCTCTACCAGCAATTATCAAATCGTAATCTCCGTCCTTAGCAACTTTTGCGAGTTCTTTGGCAACTTGAAATCCGTCTAAAGGCTCTGTATCTACCCTATGGGCCGTATCGGCACCAATAGCTAGAGCTTTTCTTATGGTAGGTTCGGTGTCTTTGCCACCTACCGTTACTACATCAACTGTAGCTCCTTGTTTTTCTTTAAACCACATTGCCCTTGTCAATCCAAATTCGTCGTTAGGATTAATTACAAACTGAACTCCGTTAGTATCAAATTTTGTATCGTTTTCAGCAAAATTGATTTTGGAAGTCGTATCAGGAACGTGACTAATACATACTAATATTTTCATGATTTAGATTTTTATCTTTGATGAGACAAATATAATAGTTTTGCTTCAAAAATACTATGCATGCATAATAAAATTTTTATAAGATTCTTATGGTATATAGAAATTTGAATTGCTATTTTTGTGTTTCTTTTTAATAAAGGTAAATACATATAAATGAGGACAATTCAATTTAGGGAAGCTATTGTAGAAGCGATGAGTGAAGAAATGCGCGCTGATGAAACGATCTACTTGATGGGAGAAGAAGTTGCAGAATACAATGGTGCATATAAAGCTTCTAAAGGAATGCTGGATGAGTTTGGTGAAAAAAGAGTTATTGATACTCCAATTTCTGAACTAGGCTTCACAGGGATAGGTATTGGTTCTGCAATGAATGGTAACCGTCCTATTATAGAATTTATGACCTTTAATTTTTCATTGGTAGGTATTGATCAAATCATAAACAACGCTGCAAAGATGAGACAGATGTCTGGTGGGCAGTTTAATATCCCTATTGTCTTTAGGGGGCCAACTGCTTCTGCTGGTCAACTTGGGGCTACGCACTCTCAAGCTTTTGAAAATTGGTTTGCAAACACACCTGGCTTAAAAGTCGTCGTTCCATCGAATCCTTACGATGCCAAAGGCTTATTGAAATCTGCTATTCGAGATAATGATCCGGTGATCTTTATGGAAAGTGAGCAAATGTATGGAGATAAAGGCGAGGTTCCAGAAGAAGAATACACTATACCATTAGGTAAAGCTGATATAAAGCGCGAAGGAACAGATGTGACCATTGTTTCTTTTGGAAAAATTATTAAGGAGGCCTATAAGGCTGCTGAAGAACTTGAAAAAGAAGATATTTCATGTGAAATCATAGATATCAGAACCGTGAGACCTTTAGATTACGAGGCTATATTGAAATCGGTTAAGAAAACCAATAGACTTGTGATTCTTGAAGAAGCGTGGCCATTTGGTAATGTGGCTACTGAAATCACTTATAAAGTCCAAAATGAAGCTTTCGATTATTTGGATGCTCCTATTGTTAAACTCAATACAGCAGATACTCCTACACCATATTCACCTGTTCTTCTTGAAGAATGGCTTCCAAACAGCAAGGATGTCATAAAAGCAGTGAAAAAAGTTTTATACATTTAACATGAATCCAATACTAAATTAAGCTTCATTTGCATAAGATTGCATTTGAAGCTTTTTTCTTTTAATGAAAAATTTCCTCCTTCTTTGTATAGTGTTTATCTCATATGCTAGCTTTAGCCAAACTAAGGTCAGTGGTTTTGTAAAAGACAGTGAGGGCAATCCTATTCCATACGCCAATGTATTTTTCTCCAACTCCTCAGAGGGTACTATATCTGATGAAAATGGAAAATTCTACCTACAATCCGAAAAAAACTACACAGTCCTTGAGTTCTCATTTATGGGTTTTGAAAACCTAAAACTTCCTTTAGACCAAAAAACAACCTATAACATTGAAGTCAATCTTGAAGAAAATTCTTCAGAACTCAGTGAAGTGGTTGTTTATTCTGGAAAAACCTCCAAAAAGAATAACCCAGCCCTGGATATTTTGAGGAAAATCTGGGAAAATAGACGTGAGAATGGAATCAAAAAATTTGATCAGTATCAATATGACAAGTATGAAAAACTTGAATTCGATCTCAATACCATAGACAGCTCATTGATCAATTCAAGAATTTTCAATGGCATGGAATTTATTTTTGATGATTTGGATACCAATTCGGTTACCGGTAAAACCTATCTGCCTATTTTTTTGAATGAAGCAGCTTCCAAGGTTTACGGAAACAACCTTACTAATGATGAAAAAGAGGTGCTTACTGGGAATAAAAGTTCCGGATTCGATAACAACCAAAACCTGATCGCTTTCATCAAAGACCTTTATGCAGATTACAATGTTTACGATAATTACCTCAAGTTTTTTAGCAAGAGTTTTGTAAGTCCATTATCTACCACTGGTATCGACAATTACAATTATGTATTGACCGATAGTACTTTTATAAAAGATAAGTGGTGCTATAACATCGTGTTTTATCCAAGGCGAAAAGGTGAATTAAATTTCAAAGGAGATTTTTGGGTGAACGACACCACCTGGGCAATTAAAAAGATCAACCTTGCTATGTCCAAAGGAGCCAATATCAACTGGGTTAAGGACGTGTATATCGAACAAGAATTTGATGTGCTCAACGATTCTGTTTTTTTGATCACCAAAGATCTGTTTATGACCGATTTTTCCATTAGTAAAAAGGAAGAATCTCGTGGAGTCTATGGTAAACGAACCACGCTTTACGATAATTACGTTTTTGATCAACCCAAAGGAAAAGCATTTTATAATTACCAACCCGAGGTCTTTAACGAAGAAATTTATAACAGAGATGATAACTTCTGGACTCAAAACCGACAAGAAAATCTAAATAAAGATGAACGCCAGGTCTACGAAATGCTGGATACTTTACAAACTGTAGATGCGTTTAAAAGGCTCTATAATGTAGGTACGATATTAGCTACTGGCTATTGGGAGCAAAACGGTTGGGATTTTGGTCCGGTATTTTCCACTTTTGGATATAATGAGGTAGAAGGCGTTAGACTTAGGGTAGGTGGGAGGACTTATTTTTCTCAGAACGATAACTGGAGATTACAGGGCTTTCTGGCTTATGGCTTTGGCGATGATAAATTTAAGTATGGGCTTTCTGGCAAGTGGCTTGTAGACCCGAGAACACGTCTGGTTTTGGCTGGAGGAAATCGTAGGGATGTAGAACAGCTCGGGGCTAGTCTTACCAATACTACCGACGTGTTGGGTAGAAACCTGGCATCTTCTTCGGTACTCACAGTTGGACCCAACTTAAGTCTATCCAAGATTAACCTGTCTAGTTTCTCTTTGAGCTTTGAAGCCTTCAAAAATTTTAATGTCAGGTTTGAAGGTAACTTTAAAAGACTGGAATCTGCCTCCGATCGATTTAGTCTAGCATACTTTTCAAACCCAGAGCGAACTGAGACAAAAGCTGTAACGGAACAGGTTGAAGTTTCTACGGTGCTTCAATTTAAACCTGGTAGAAAAACAACTGGCTACGGAGTTGAACGCATCACCGTAAATGATGGGGACTATCCAGAGTTTTTGCTCAATTATACCAAAGGCCTGGGCAATGTCACTACTTCAGATTTTGATTACGAAAAGTTACAACTTTACTATCGTCAACCCATTCAGATAGGAGGTTTTGGTGAATTTGTTTCTAGTGTAGAAGTAGGTAAAACCTTTGGAGCGGTTCCCTTAAGTTTACTTAATATCGTGCCCGGGAATCAAACTTTATTTTCAATTCAAGGGAGTTTTCCTCTCCTCGACTTTTATGATTTTGTGACCGACACCTATGCAAGTGTAAATATTGAGCACAACTTTGACGGACGCTTGTTTTCCAGGATTCCCTTATTGAGAGATTGGGATTTGAGAGAGATTGTATCTATAAGAGCAGTTTCGGGAAGCATTTCGGAAGAAAATGAATTGCTCAATGCTTCGACAACCAATCCCGTTTATCGCGCTCCAAGTCAGGAGCCTTACTGGTCTTATAGCTTTGGGGTGGGTAATATTTTTAGGATTTTGAGAATCGATTTTCACTTTCGAGGAAACTATAACGAGATTCCAGGCGCAAGAAAATTTGGCGTTACAGGAGGTTTTGGTTTTAGTTTCTAAAAAAATAAATAAAAAAATTTCAATCTTAAATTAGGGTAGACATCTTGAGTGTTGTTTTATAAGTGAACGATAAAACAAAACACTATGAAATTTTTAAAACCTATAGCAGGAATTTTAGCATTGACTTTGGTATGGTCATGCTCATCAGACGATTCAGATCCTAATCCAAACTTAGCAGATCTGCCAAAATCCAATCTTGAAATTAGAGCAGTTGCTTCTGGAAGTGCCAATAGCAGTAGTTCTGGAAAGAATGCAGCTGATGTAGAAGTCTCTGAATTTTTAATCAACATCAAAAATATCGAATTCGAATTTGCAGACGGATTTGGGGTTCCAGGTGATTCTTCAGGGAATTCAGATGATGATGACAATTTGAATTTCGAAGATTTACCTGATGAAATTTTAGCTTATTTAGAAGAAAACTACCCTAACGATCCGTTTTGTAAAGGAGAAGTGGAGGATGACGAGGATGAAGATGACCCTTATAAATACGAAATCGAACTTCAAAGTGGAACCGAAATTTATTTCAGAGAAGATTTTTCTGTGTATGCTACCGAAACAGACGACGATGGTTGTGATACCAGCGATGATGATGATAGCGATGATGACAGGTACGATTCCGAAGATGAATTTGAGCTTAGAGGACCGTTTGAACTCAATCTAAGTGCTGGTGAAGTTACTATTGTAGACGTAGACATTCCAGTAGGTGAGTACGAAGAGGTAGAATTTGAAATGGACAGAAGCACAAATGCGACCAGTGATCTTTTTCAAAAATCTATTTTAATGCGAGGAACCATCTCGGGCACTCCATTTGAATTTTACCACACGTTCAATGAAGACTTCGAAGTGGATTATGAAGATGCAGGTCAAAACCTTGTTATCACCGAGGAAAATAGCAATTCGGTAGTATTTGAATTTGATCTTGTATCTGTATTCAACCTGGTAGATTTGTCCAATGCGTCAGACGATGATGGTGACGGCACCATAGAAATAAGCCCAGAGGATAACGACGGCAACCGACAACTTGCCAACAGAATTAAAAATGCTATCAAAGAATATGTTGATTTATTGGATGACTAATTAAATTTTAAGTCTCAATTTGAAATCCCTGTCTACTCATGTAGCAGGGATTTTTTTGTTTATGAATTAAAATGCTATCTATCATCTGTAGGTATGGCTATACAACCCGCTTATTTGTTTTCTTTCGTATTACAAGAAGAAATTTCATCTAGAGCGATACTTTATTTCCTATTTTATTTTGCAGAAGATTTGCGCTAGCTGTTGTGAAGTTTTCTTCTGAATTTGCCTCCGTTCATCTTTCATTTTAGAACCATTTCTAAAGCTTGTTTAAAATTTGAAGCAGATGTCTGATATGCCATTATTACTAAAATCGAATAATAGACTTATGCTTGTGGAGGTGCTGAATAGCATAGCTAAAAGTGCCTTGAGCTGAGAGGCTATAGAATATCAAGTCCTAAGCCTGCTAATAGATGTAATGTGGCCACGAGCAGAACAAAAAAATGCTTCCCATAGAGAAGCATTTAAAAGGTTACAATTAATCATCTTTTATGAATCGATCTCTTTCCTGATTTTGGATTTGATTTGACTTAGGATAATTAATACGGCAACTATAGGGATGGTTCCAATGAATAAGGAGGTAGTTTCTCCGCCTGTTAAAAGCTTTGAAATAATAAACCCAATGAAAACAAGCCAGACGATCATCACCATATAGAAGATGATGGAAATTGTTTTTAGTTTTGACCTTAGGTCGTTTTGAGAGGGTTTTTCAGGTGTCATATTATTCAATTAGGCATTTATATTTTTTCGAAAATCAGAAAGCTCTCTTCACCCACATCCTCATCTTCATCTCTCAGCTCTATAGTACTTGGGTTAGCAAAAGCATCAACTATCCAATCTTCATCCAATTCTTCCAGAGACTCATTTTCTTCAAAGTCTAGTTCAAATACAAGTTCATTGTCGTCTATTTCTGCAAGCCAAGTTCCTGAAAATGACTCCCCGCTTTCCACGTTTTGAATAGAAATTATAAAGTTGGAATTGAACCTAAATCTAAAATCTTGATATGTAGTGGATAGGTCTCCGTCCTCAGCAGCAATAAATTCCGAAATTATAAAGTCTCCGGAGGTAACAAAGGCTATGAATTGCTCGAGCCTAGAAGTATTTGTATCGAAAAGCGAAGGGTCAAAACAATCTGGATCTAAAGTTTCTATGGCTACTTCAAGATCTTGATTGGAAGTGAGGGTTTGGGGTGCACCTTCTATTTGAACAGTGATGGGATAAACGATTTCATAAAAACTTCCGCTTTGTTTTAAATCTTGAATGTAATTATAGAGCTGGGCTTTGTTTTGAAGGTTTTCATTACTTATAAAACTATTTCCAGCATTGAAGCCATTCACTTCCAAGGGGAAGGCGTACTCAAGACAGCCAATCTCTGAACTTCCCGTTACAGTTGCTTTTATAGCATCCAATTCACTTTGATTCTGTATGCTTAATCTTTCATAATTGGGCAAAGAAACTTCTATCGGAAATTCGATTTCTAAATTATAATCCTCTGTAAGAGACGCTAATTCGTCTATAAGCGGCTGATAGTCTGAAACTTCAGTTAAGCTAAAGCTATTTTCGGAATTGACACTTACCTCAAAAGGAAACTCAACCCTAAGACTATTAGAATTATCTATAAAATCATCAAAAGCAGTAGGGTTTTGGTTGAGGCGAGAAATAAGATTGCTTAATTCGCTCTGGCTCGATAAACTCGTCTCTTCTTCTACTTGCTCAAAGAACTCTTCGTTCTGACAAGCTGTTAAGAAAAGGAGTAGTGCAAAGAAGTAAATATGCTTCATATCTTGTAAATTTATTAAAATCCCTTTTATTTAAAACAACTAATTTTAGTTTTACCCTAAATTAATAATTAGGGTAAACCTATTTTTGATTGTTTAATTGCAGTAGATAGCCCTATAAAACCTGTTTATGGAACAAGACCTTATTGAAAATGTGTGCCAAGAAGAAGTATATAAGAGAATATATAATACTCATTCTGAAGTGATCAATAATTATTTTTATTACAAATTTGGAAATAAGGAAATGGCAGAAGAGTCTGTCCAAGAAGCTTTCATCAAGCTCTGGGAGAATTGTAAAAAGGTATCATTTTCTAAAGCAAAAGCCTATCTATACACCGTAGCCAATAACTTGTCATTGAATCGGTATAAGCATAAACGGGTCGTCTTAAAGTATGCTAATACGGTTCCCCAGCAAACCCAGGATCTACAGACGCCAGATTATAAGATGGAAGAGCAGGAGTTTAAGCTTAAGCTTGAAAAGGCCATTCAGGAGTTATCAGAAAAACAACGCACGGCTTTTCTTCTTCATCGTATCGATGAGAAATCCTATAAAGAAATTTCAGAATTACTTGGTGTGAGCGTGAAAGCAGTAGAAAAGCGCATGCAGAAAGCTTTGGAAAGCTTGAGGAAAAATATCGATGCCTTCAGGTAGGGTAAAACAAGAATGAGGTGTTATAGGTATAGACAGTAGAACTATGAAGAAAAAATACAACTTAGCCGATTGGCTTGACGATAAAATAGCAGATGACCTTATTGCAGATGAGAAAGGCTTTGATACGCTCAAAAAAATTAAACAGTATTCTGGCCAATTGCAAAAACCAGAGTTCAGAAAAGAAAAGATTTTTGAAGACTTAAAAACAAAGCGAAGTACCAAAACAAACAAAAAATTCAATTGGTCTATTGCCGCTTCAATCCTGTTTATTGTTGGCATAGCTTCCCTGGCTTTTTTACTCTCTGTAAAAGACTTTTCTTCTCAGATCAATTCTCAACAAACAGTAGTTTTGCCAGATGATTCCAAAGTTATACTAGCAGAACAAAGTAAATTTCAATTCAATAATTGGTTTTGGGATTTTGACAGAACAACTCGACTCAATGGTCAAGCTTATTTTGAAGTAGCTAAAGGCAAAACATTTAGTGTCATCACAGACTTGGGAAAAGTGCAAGTTTTAGGAACCCGTTTCGATGTAACTTCGAGAGATTCGATTTTTAAAGTGGTGTGCTTTGAGGGCTCCGTGAAAGTAAATTTTAAAAGCAATGAGGTGGTATTGAAAAAGGGACAGTTTATCACCTTCCAGAATGGTAGAAAAATGGAACAGAGTAATGTGTATACCGATAAGCCAGAATGGGTGTCCAAAACTCATCAATTTAAGAATGTAAGCTTATCTGAAGTGATGCAACAACTAGAGAAAGACTACCAAATAGAAGTAGATATATCTCAGGTAACAACAGATAAAAACTTCACAGGAACTTTACCTTCAGACAGTTTATCACTCGCTTTAGATATATTAAGTAAAACTTATCAAATCAATTTTACAGTCATCAACGAAAATAAATTTATTTTTGTTGATGATGAACAAAGATAAATTTCATTATAAATTCTTTTTTGCAGCCCTCCTGATTTTATTAGGCTGCAGTCTTCAAGCTCAATCTGAAGAAAAGATTGAGCTTGTTGATTTATTGGATAGACTAGAAATTGAGCACGGAGTTAACTTTAACTACTTGTACGAAGATCTCGAAGATCTTAAGGTAGTATCTCCATCAGAAATGGACTCTCTAGAAGAATCCTTAACATCTATAAAACTTCAGTTCCCTTTAGAATTTATTTTTGTATCGAATAAAAGTATCTCTATAACTGTTGATCTGACAAAAAAATGCCTAAAATTTGTAGATGTTAGTTCAAGATCACCCATAGTAAATGTTGTAGTAGAATTAAATTCTTCTAAAATTGCAAAATCTAATGCTTTTGGAAAAGTTTTCATCGATAAGTCGGCTAGCCTGCATGAAATCGAGTTTTTGCATCCTAATTATTTAGCGATTCAAAATAACTCAGCCATGTTGGACCCTGCTGATTGTGAACTAATTTATCTTTATCCAGAAATAAAATTAGATGAAGTTCTTATCAAAGAGTATCTAACAGAAGGTATATCACTAAACTTAGACAATAGTTTGAAAATTATTCCCCAAAAGTTTGGTGTACTCCCAGGCCTTATCAATGCAGATGTCCTTCATAGTTTACAATATGTTCCTGGAGTTGTAAATACAGATGAAACTATTGCTCAAATCAATGTGCGTGGTGGAACACACGATCAAAATCTAGTGTTGTGGAATGGCTCCAGAATGTATCAAACTGGTCATTTTTTTGGGATGATTTCCGCGATCAATCCACTGATGAATCATGAAATTAAGGTGATTAAAAATGGGAGTTCCGCTTTTTACAATGAGGGTGTCTCCTCTGTCATAGATATATCTTCACGAGCGCATACTCAGGATTATAAGAGAACTCTCCAACTTGACTTTTTAAGTGCTAATGCAACTGCTTTATTGGAGCTGAATGAAAAGTCCAGCCTTCAAATTGCGGCTAGAAAATCTTTGACAGAGGTTTGGGACTCTCCAACCTACAATGGATTTACTGATAAAGTATTTCAGAATACTGAGATTCAAGACTTGCTTCAAGGCAACGATAATAGAGTGACCACTCAGCAAGAACTTCAGTTTATTGATGTTTCGGTTCAGTATGATTATAAGTTTAATGACACCAATGAATTGAGTTTGGATATGCTTGCCATTCAAAATAAGCTCACCTTCGATGAGGTTTTGGAGACTACTTTAGACCAAAAGCGAAATGATTTTGAGCAGGGGAATATTCTTGCCAATTTAAGTTATAAAACTGATTGGAGCGAAAATCATTCTTCTTCAGTGGCTTTCAATGCCTCCTTTTACGATCTGGAAGCCTTTAATCAATCTGTATTGAACAATCAAACCTTGCTTCAAAACAACGGAGTTACCGACCTTAAGTTAAGCCTAAAAGATTCCTACAAACTTTCGGACCTCTTTACCTTCAGTACTGGTTACCAATTCAATGAAGTAGGGGTAAGAAATAATAACATAGTCAGTTCACCTGAGGTGATTTTAAGGGAAAAGCAAGTGCTGGTTACTCATTCTGGCATTGGTGAGGTCGAGTATACTTCAGATAATGAAAAGTTAAAAACACGTTTAGGAATTCGTGGAAACTACTATTCCGAATTTGGAGATTTTCGTCTGGAGCCTCGGTTTAATTTGAGTTATCAGGCCAATCGGTACTGGAGGTGGAATTTGCTTGGTGAAATCAAAAACCAAACCCTCACCCAAGTGATCGATCAGCAACAGGACTTTTTAGGTGTAGAGAAAAGGCGTTGGGTGCTAGCTAATGAGGATAATTTTCCAATTATCAATAATTTACAGATGGAAGCTGGCGTCAATTTTAATAAAAAAGGGTGGATGCTTCAAGCCAGTATATATCACAAAACCGTAGAGGGAATTTCCTCTGGAAGCCAGGGATTTCAAAATCAGCTAGAGTTTCTTCAAATCAATGGTGACTATGAAGTCCTTGGTGCAGAAGTGCTACTTCAAAAACGAGTGGACGATTTTAATTTTTGGATCAACTTCTCGGTGATGGAGAACCAGTACGATTTCAATACTTTTGAACCCCAACAATTCGCCAATAATTTTGAAATCACTCAAAGTTCAGCTTTTGGAGCAAGTTACACAGCCAATTCATTCAAATTCTCTGTTGGTGGACGCTATTTTGCTGGAAGACCTATTACAGAAATTGATTTGGAGACTCCAATATTGACACCAGACACCAATCCCAGGCTCAATTTTCTAAATCCAAATGAAGCGAATCTTACCGATTATTTTCAGGTCAATTTTACGACTAGTTATCAGTTCAACTTTTCTAATTCTTCAGTAAAAACAGGCTTCAGTATTTTGAATTTGTTCAATAGCAACAATCTTACTCAGCAGTTTTTTAGGTTAGATGATTCCAATGCTAGTGTAGAAAATGTGAAAATACAAAGCCTTGAGTTGACCCCTAACGCCTTCATTACATTTCAGTTTTAATTGGATTTCATTTTCTATTTGTTCTGAAATTTATCCAGTTCATCTGAAAGATTCTCCCGTTGATCGATTTCTTCATATCAAACTTAATGCCTCGTCCTACATTTGAAATGAACTTAAAACCCAAACCTCATGAACACTATTGTAAAATTAATGACTTTAGCCTTACTGTTTTTTATTCAAAGTATGGTAGCTCAGGAAACAGGAGATTTGACTGTTAGATTTGAAAATGTAAAAGAGACTAAAGGAGAACTTTACGTTGGTATTTTTGAAAAAGATAACTTCTTAAGACAACCTACTATAGGGAAGACGGTCAAAGTAGATGGAAAAGGTTCAGAAGTTACTTTCGAAGGAATAGCTTACGGATCTTATGCGATTTCAGTTTTTCATGATCTTAACGGAAATCAAACAATGGATGTTGAATCTGATGGAATGCCGTTAGAACCTTGGGCGATGTCTGGAAATATGGATCCTAATCAATACCCCACTTGGGAAGGAGCTAAAATTGAACTCAACTCCAAAAAACAAGAATTTCTGCTTAAGTTTTAATCCAATATGAGGACCTGACTAGGAATTTACACTTAGTCAGGTTTTTTATTTGCTTATTTTTTAACTAGAAGTCAAAGTTTTTGTTATTTTTGCCGTCCTTAAAATTTACATAAATAAGCGATTATGACATTTGATGTGTTGATTGAAATTCCAAAAGGAAGCAGAAATAAATACGAGTATGATTTCAACCTGAAACAAATTCGTTTTGATAGAATGTTGCATACCTCAATGATGTATCCAGCAGATTATGGTTTTGTACCAGAAACACTGGCTTTAGACAACGATCCTATAGACGTGTTGGTATTGTTTACCAATCCTGTGGTTCCTGGCTGCGTAGCTGAGGTTAGACCTGTAGGAGTTCTTAATATGTCTGATGAAAAAGGCCCTGACGAAAAAATCATTTGTGTGCCAGTATCGGATCCTATGGGAGATGATGTTCATAAATTCTCAGACTTAAATCCTCACACCATCAAAGAAATAGAGCACTTCTTTAGAACATATAAAGATTTAGAAAATAAGGAAGTTATTATTGGAAACTGGGGAGATGAAAAAGAAGCAAAAACACTTGTTGAGAAAGCAATAGTCCGCTATAAAGAAAGCGATACAGTAGCACATAATTTCAGCTTATAATTATTTCCCTTTAGTACAGGATATAAAACCACTTCTTTTGAGGTGGTTTTTTAGTATATAAAATCTTCATTAATAGATTTCAAATTCTTATTTTTGCTAAAATTCAATAGAACATATGTTTGATAGTTTAAGTGATAAGTTAGATAAGGCCTTTCATGTTTTAAAAGGTCATGGTCAAATAACGGAGGTCAATGTAGCAGAGACACTTAAAGAGGTGAGAAGAGCATTGGTAGATGCCGATGTCAACTTCAAGATAGCCAAAGATTTTACAAATCTGGTTAAAGAAAAAGCCTTAGGTCAAAACGTATTAAAAAGTTTGAAACCTAATCAATTGATGGTCAAAATCGTTAAAGATGAATTGACTGAATTGATGGGTGGCGATGCAGAAGGTGTAGATTTATCCGGTAACCCTAGTGTGATCCTAATGTCTGGATTGCAAGGTTCTGGTAAGACTACCTTTTCTGGTAAGCTAGCTAACTTTCTTAAATCTAAAAAATCAAAACAACCACTTCTTGTGGCTTGTGATGTATATAGACCTGCAGCTATCGATCAATTACACGTTGTAGGGGAACAGATAGGTGTTGAGGTATTTTCTAATAAAGAAGAGAAAAATCCAGTCCTTATTGCTCAAGCTGCTATTGAGCACGCCAAGCAGAACGGGCACAATGTCGTCATCTTGGATACCGCTGGTCGTCTGGCTGTAGATGAAGTGATGATGAATGAAATTTCTGATATTCATAAGGCTGTAAAGCCGCAAGAAACTCTATTTGTTGTAGACGCCATGACTGGTCAAGATGCTGTAAATACAGCCAAAGCCTTTAATGATGTGTTGGATTTTGACGGCGTTATTCTTACCAAACTTGACGGAGATACCCGAGGTGGTGCCGCTATTTCGATAAAATCTGTTGTTAATAAACCCATCAAATTCATTGGTACTGGTGAAAAGATGGAAGCCATCGATGTGTTTTATCCTTCCAGAATGGCGGATCGAATTCTCGGAATGGGTGATGTGGTTTCACTTGTAGAAAGAGCTCAAGAGCAATATGACGAGGAAGAGGCTAGGAAAATTCAAAAGAAAATTGCCAAAAATAAGTTTGGATTTGATGATTTCTTAAAGCAGATCCAGCAAGTTAAAAAGATGGGGAACATGAAAGATTTGATGGGCATGATCCCTGGTGCTGGCAAAATGATGAAAAATATGGATATAGATGACGATGCTTTTAAGCATATAGAAGCTATGATCCACTCCATGACTCCTTACGAAAGGGAAAATCCTACAAGCATCAATGCTAGCCGTAAGAAAAGAATAGGTAAAGGTTCTGGAACTTCTGTACAAGAAGTCAATCAATTGCTAAAGCAGTTTACTCAAATGAGTAAAATGATGAAGATGATGCAAGGTGGTGGTGGCAAGAAGATGATGCAGATGATGAAGAATCTTCAGTAAGGTCTATAGATTTACAGGCTCCTCTGTTGCTTTTTGTTCTGATCTCCATTCTTCATAAGAAGAGAGGTCTTCATTTATCAATTTTAGAACAAAACCGAAAACGGTCAAATCATCAATATACCCAAGAAAAGGAACAAAATCTGGGATAATATCCAGGGGGTTTAGAATGTAAAGCACAGCAAAAATCATCGCTGCTAAGGTTTTCCAAGGTGTTTCCGGATACTTCTTTTGCTTTACGTCTTTAAGGAATTGAAACATAAGGATGAGTTTATCCTTATACTTTTTCCAATCGGGATGATTAATTTTTTCAAATAGCTGATCTTTTTTATCAAATACTGTTTCAAAATCAGTTTCAGATACCGTTTTGATGCCGTCTTTTACAAAATCTTCATCAATGTTCTTGTTCGTCTTCCTTCCTAAGATTTTCATTTAATTTTTTTTCAGATTCAGATTCAAATTCGCCATATTCTTTTTTATAAATCATAACGATAAGTAAAAATAAGGATAATAAGAGAGGACCAAAAATAAGACCGATAAATCCAAATAAAGGAACCCCTATGATTACTCCTATTAAAGTGATAAGGGGGTGCTCATTGGCCATTTTCTTTAAGACCAAAAGTCTTACAATATTGTCTGAAGATCCTACTACCACCAAACCGTAAGTTAGCACCCCAATCGCCGAGGCGGTTTCTCCTTGGTAGTATAATAATAAAGTGACAGGTATAAAGCCTAAAGCCGTTCCGATAAATGGAATCATAGATCCGATAGTAGTAATCACAAACCAAAACATAGCTTCTGGAACTCCAAAAATCCAGTACCCAATCAATGAAATAATACCTTGAAACAAGGCTACAAGGGGAATACCAATGGCATTGGCCTTCACTTTTTTTGCTGATTCTGAGGCGATAAGCTTTAGGTTCTCCACATCTATGGGAATATAGGTTTCCATAGAAAGGGTGAGTTTTTTTTGATTGAGGAGCATGTAGTAAAGCAGAAAATACATAATACTGATAGCTACAAAAATCTCAAAAGTTCCGCCAGCTAGTCCTTGAAGGTTACTGGAAAGCCAATCGGTTATGGCGGTACTATCAATTTTTTCACCGACGTTATAGCCTGTTAATTCTTCAACCTTAATAAGCTGAGCTTTAACAGCTTCTACTACTTTTTCTGAATTTTTTATGGCCTTGCTTACTTTTGAAGAAAGCATCAGTATGATTCCAAGAACGGGAACCAGGATTAAAATAAAAGAACCTAACATGAGAATACTCACACTTAAAGTGGCATTCCAGCCTCTATCAAGCATCTTACTCATTAACTTCTTGAGTAAAACATAAAAGGTAATCGCTCCTAAAACCCCAGAGATATAAGGGACGATTTCACTAAAAATGAGGCTACCCAACGACAGGATTATCAAAAGGATAAAGAGCTGTCTTACGAGTCTTGGTGAAAGCTTATCCATTTTATTTGGCGAAAATTTGATTCATATCCTTAAAACTTTTGAACTCCAGGGCATTTCCACTAGGATCTTTAAAAAACATAGTAGCTTGTTCTCCTGGCTTTCCTTTGAATCTGATGTAGGGCTCAATAATGAATTTGACTTTTTTCTCCTTCAATTGATTTGCAAATTCATGAAACTTTTCCCACTCGAGGACTACTCCAAAATGAGGAACTGGAACTTGATGTCCATCCACTGAGCTATGAGCATCTGGATTTGGTTTATGATTTTTATCCTCATGAATAACAAACTGGTGTCCAAAAAAGTCGTAATCCACCCAATGTGTATCACTTCTCCCTTCATTAAAATTTAAAGTCTTAGAATAAAACGTTCTTGCGGGTTCAAGTTCAGAAACTGGAATGGCAAGATGAAAAGGACTAAGGTTGGCCATATGTTATTAGGTTAGGGTTATGATTGATAAAGGTCTTTTACTTCCTCTTTTGTAAGATGTCTATAGTCTCCTTTATCTAGGTCTAATGTAATATTTTTTATTCGAGTACGCTTCAAGGTTCTAACTCTATAATCTAAAGCCTCGCACATTCTTCTTATTTGCCGGTTCAAACCTTGGGTCAAAATAATTTTGAAGCTCCTGTCTCCAAGCTTTTCCACTTCACATTTTCTAGTAATGGTATCCAAAATAGGGACACCGTTTTTCATTTTAGAGATAAAGTCATCGGTGATTGTTTTATCTACTGTCACCAAGTATTCCTTATCGTGGTAATGGCGTGCCCTCAGAATATGGTTTACTATTTCACCATCATTGGTCATCAAGATGAGGCCTTCACTCATTTTGTCTAAGCGCCCTATGGGAAAAATGCGAGTAGGGTAGTTTACAAAGTCGACTATGTTGTTTTTTTCAACTTTAGAGTTTGTCGTGCAGACTACACCCTTGGGTTTATTGACTGCCAAATATACTTTTTCTTCCGTTTCATTTTCAATAAGATTCCCATCTACAAATACTTGATCTCCAGGATTTACTTTGGTTCCCATCTCTATGTATTTCCCGTTGATGGTAACTCGACCTTGATCCAGTAGCTTGTCGGCTTCACGTCTAGAGCAGAAGCCAGCCTGGCTCAAGTATTTATTGATTCTAACTGCTCCTTCACTCATGATTGGTGTTTTAAAAAATCTATAATTTCTTGATGTATATCATCTTTGTTTAGGGAATGGCCTGCGCCTTCAGTAATCTTTAAAGTAGAGTGTTTTAAATTTTGATGAATAGATTTCGCAGCCTCGATTGGCGCTACTTTATCGTATTCATCATGAATAATTAAGGCCTCTTTTTCTACACTTTTTGCAAAACTAGCAATAGAAAACTCTGCGAATTTATAGTCAAACTTCTCCTTAAAAAAACCTTCTAAAGCCTTCATGAAATTATCACTCAATCTGAGTATTTTTTTATAATCACTCATGATGCGGCTCATTTCTGAAGGGGCGCCCAGCAAAACAATTTTCTCTACAAATGGACTTTGTTTTAAAAATTGATTATAAACCACCGTCATAGCACCTACACTGTGACCAATCACAAAAGCAGGTTGGTAAAGTTTTAGCATTCGGTCCAGGCATTTGGAGTAGAGCGGTACGTTGAGCAGTTTCCCCTGTGAATTCCCATGTGCAGGTCCATCAAAGGCAACGATGTTATAATTTTCCTTTTTTAATTCCTCAATTAGGTCTTTCCATCTATGCGTATTGCTATCCCAACCATGAATCAGTACTATCGTTTTGCCTTCTCCTTTCCAATGGTAGGTTTGGATTTTATGGGAGTCATGTTCTATTGAAGTTGTTTTTGCAGGGTTCAGAAAATCTTCCTGTTCGGGTTTGATTTGCCCTTTTCTCGGAGTTGAAAACAGTTTATAAGCCTTTAAAACGGCTTTATCTGGATTAATCAGAAATAAGGAGGAAAGTTGAAATCCTATGACTCTTGGAGCATATTTTTCGACCAGTTTTTTTGAAGCTTTCATGATTTGAGGTAAGGGAGTAACTAGATTGGTTTATAGATTGGAGTTGTCAAATCTCAACCAAAAATACCTTAGAGGGGCCTCATTTGGAATTTGATTGGCTTGAATTTTAATATCAGAATCGAACCTCAATTTGCTTGGTAAATGTTTTTTGTCAATCACCACATAAGCACCTATTTCATCGATACTTATAATAACACTATTGATACTGTTTTGAATATTATCTATCTTGTAGTTCTCGTAAATAGTTTTAAAAGTACTATTCACGTTCAATCCTTTTTTAGTTTCATATTTAGGATCTAAAATTTGTATTTCATTTATAGTCATGGTTGAGTCATTCACGTGTTTTGGCTCTATAATGATAGATACTTTTCCTTCTTTATTGAAGACTTCAATTTCTGAAGTTTTATCAAACTTTGATTCTAAATCATATTCAGCAATAGAATCGTTCTTAAGAACAGCGCTTAGTTCTTCAATCTGGGTGTCGGGGTTGAGGAGTCCAAGTTGGTTTTTAGCAATTAGAGTTTCGGAGGTGGAGCTACTACAACTCGTGATTAGTAAGAGCATTAAAACCGAAAAAAGGGATAAACGTTTCATTATTAATTTTTTTCAAAAATAAATAAAGTCATCCATAATAAGGACTCCTTCATCACTTATAAGTTGAGATTTAAGTTTTAATTCGAAAAATGCTTTCAGTATCTTTGCCAAATGCAAAATGAAAATATAGAGAAGCTTGTTCATAAAGGAGTGATGCTTCCGCTGATGGAAGAATTTTACACCATACAAGGAGAAGGCTACCATACGGGGACTGCAGCCTATTTTATAAGAATAGGAGGTTGCGATGTAGGTTGCCACTGGTGTGATGTAAAAGAGAGTTGGGATCCAGATCGGCATCCGCCCACTCAAATTGGCTCCATCATAGAAAACGCCAAAACGTATAGCGATACCATAGTGATTACAGGAGGAGAACCCTTAACCTGGGATATGACTTTACTCACCGAAGGCTTAAAAGCTAATGGACTCAACATTCATATAGAAACTTCTGGTGCTTATGAGATGACCGGGGTATGGGATTGGATTTGTTTATCTCCCAAAAAAATAAAATTGCCTCAACCTGAGATTTATCCGAGAGTGGATGAACTCAAGGTAATTATCTATAACCAACACGATTTTAAATTCGCCGAAGAACAGGCTGCTAAGGTTGGTGAACACTGTGAGCTTTTCCTTCAGCCCGAATGGAGTGTCAGAGAAAAAATGATCCCAGAGATTGTGGACTACGTCATGAAACATCCAAAATGGCGTATTTCTCTACAAACCCACAAGTATCTTAATATTCCTTAAGCTGATCTATCTAAAGTTAACAACTGTTAAACTAACTATTTTTAGCAAAAATTTTCAAACCCTTTTTTGTTTTCTTTCGTATCTATACCAAACA
Organism: uncultured Mesohalobacter sp.; assembly: GCA_964577705.1. GTDB lineage: Bacteria > Bacteroidota > Bacteroidia > Flavobacteriales > Flavobacteriaceae > Psychroflexus. The sequence continues at coordinate 1,234 of CAZOAD010000033.1, read as the reverse complement.
AAAAAAATAGATATGAAAAAATTAAAACATTTAGGGTTATTACTGGTAGCACTTATCGTAGCATCCTGTAATAATGATGACAGCTTAAACCCGGTTACCGATCCTGTTTTGGATAACATCAGGTATGATTTGGGAGAGTTAAATGATTCTGGAGTAAGTGGTGATGCCGTATTTAATGAGCAAGAAGATGGTTCGGTTCAACTTATAGTTGAGGTAGAAGGAACTTCTGCTGGTAACATGCATCCTGCGCACATTCACATGAATTCTGCATTTGAAGGTGGACCTATTATTGTTTCTTTAGAACCAGTAGACGGGGCAACAGGTTTAAGTATCACAGAATTCTCTAGTGATATTGATGGAAATCCAATTAGCTTTGAAGATATTGAAGGACTAGATGCTTACATCAATGTACATTTAAGTGCTCAGGACTTAGAAACTGTTGTTGCTCAAGGAGATATCGGTCAGAACGACTTCACTGGAGATTCTAAGACCTATGATCTAGGAGAAAAAGATGTAGAAGGCATTAGTGGAACTGTTCTTTTTGAAGAAAGAGTGAATGGTTTTGCTTTGGCAACTATTAGTTTAGAAAATACGCTTGAAGGCGAAGAGCATCCTGCTCACATTCATATGAATTCCGCTATTATTGGAGGTTCAATTATTTTCTCTTTCAACTCTGTAAATGGAACAAGTGGTATAAGTATTACAGATACAAGTCAAAGTGCTATAGAAGGGGAAGATGCTATATCTTATGCTGAAATTCTTGAAGCAGATGCTTACGTAAATGTACATTTAGGGCCTGGAGATGATTTAGCAACTATTGTAGCTCAAGGCGATATTGGATCAAATGAGCTGACAGGTGAGTCAATAACCTATACCCTAAATGAAGTTGATGTTATGGGCATAAATGGTGAAATCACTTTTGAAGAAAGAATTAATGGTTTTGCACTAGCTACTATTGCATTGGAAGGAACCCCAGCTGATGGAATACATCCTGCCCATATTCATGCAGGTGAAATTGTAGATAACGGTCCAATTATTTTCTCTTTTAACCCTGTCGATGGTGCTACAGGAATGAGCATGTCTGATACGAGACAAGGTAACGGAGATGATGAAGATTCATTTACCTACGGTGACATTTTAGAAATTGCCGGTTATGTCAATGTTCATTTGAGTGCAACAGAATTAGGAACTATTGTTGCCCAAGGTGATATAGGTTCTAATCTAGAATAAGAAT
>CAZOAD010000032.1:0-29512 GCA_964577705.1 uncultured Mesohalobacter sp. | reverse complement strand
CTAAATCATTCTAAGCTGGATGTTGAAATTCTAGATGGACTTCAAAACGTGCTTCCTGCAGGAGTAGTTAGTGATTTGCAAACACAAAGTAGCAATCTGGTAGATGCCTACAAGAGAAGCGAACTCGATAATCAATGTGGCTTAGGTATTTTTGCATTAAGTGCTGTTCCTGTAGATAAGGCAGAGCCAAGCGAGGCGCTAAAAGCTAATGTGGTTTGGTCTTTAGGAATTGAAAACCCTACCTATTTGCTATCTTCTTTACAATTAGAAAACTTTAGAAGCGGTAAAGCAGTCAGTCAGGAGGAAGATATCAAAGCCGAAAGAGGAGCCTATTTTATCAATACTAAGGTTCAATTAGATGCTGAAGAGACTAAAACCTGGCATATTATAGCTGATGTTAATTATAACCAATCAGCAGTTGTAAAACTACAACATCAGATCAAAGACAAGGAGGTTCTTGATTTGATCAAGGAAGATATCAAGCAGGGAACCGAAAAACTAAAACGCTTTGTAGGTGCAGCAGATGGTCTTCAACGTACGAATGATAATCTCAGGGATATTCGTCACTATTCCAATGCCATGTTTAATATCATGCGCGGAGGTATATTCGATGATAACTATCAAATTGAATGCTGGGATTTCAAAAAGTACATCAGGAAAGCTAACGCACCACTTTTTAAGAAGGTCTCCTCAAAAATTGATGCCTTACCAGAGGTTTTTACGCTTTTTAAACTTCAAGAGCTCTGCCAGACCATCAATAATGATGATTTTACAAGATTGTCTCTAGAATATTTGCCTCTGAAATTTAGCCGAAGACATGGCGACCCTAGTCGACCATGGAATCAATTTTCTATCAATACCAAAGACGATGATGGGTCAAAGATTTTAGATTATGAGGGTAACTGGCGTGATATTTTTCAAAACTGGGAAAGTTTAGCTCACTCTTATCCTGAGTTTATAGAGAGTATGATCTATAAATTTCTAAATGCTACCACTTTTGATGGTTATAATCCATATCGTGTAACTAAAGACGGGTTCGACTGGGAAACTATAGAACCAGACGATCCCTGGTCTTACATTGGGTATTGGGGCGATCATCAAATTATCTACTTGCTAAAGTTTTTAGAATTTTGTGAGGATTATAAGCCGAATAGTTTGTCGAAACTATTTCATAAGTCAGAATTTGTTTATGCCAATGTTCCTTACAAAATCAAGCCTTATCAAGACATCTTGGATGATCCAAAAGATACCATAGATTTTGATCACAAGGCTGATGCTGAAATTCGTAAAAAAAGAAATGAGATTGGAGCCGACGGTGCATTGCTTTTCTTGAAGTCTGGCGAAATTCTTCACGTCAACTTCATTGAAAAAATGCTGGCAACCACCTTGGCAAAACTTTCTAATTTCATCCCTGAGGCCGGTATATGGATGAATACACAACGTCCAGAATGGAATGATGCTAATAATGCTTTGGTAGGGAATGGCGTTTCTATGGTGACTTTATCGTATTTAAGACGATTTCTAGCTTTTTTCAAATCAACTCTTAAAGGTGTGGAAGCTTCAGAAACCTTTGAAATTTCAGAAGAACTTAAGGAGCTGTTTTCTAAGATGAATAAAACATTTGAAGCTCATCAACACTTAGTTGAGTCGAGTTTTAGCGATCATCAACGTAAAGAGATTTTAGATCAATTAGGTGAAGCGGCGAGTACTTTTAGAACCCAAGTGTATACCAGCGGATTTTCTGGAACAAAGTCTACAGTTTCTGCTCAGGATATCAGACAGTTTATCGATTTTAGTTTACCTTATTTAGAACAGGCCATAGACGCCAATAAGCGAACAGATAATTTATACCATGCCTACAATTTGATGACTTTAGATGAAAGCAAAGTGTCTATAGATAACCTTTCTGAAATGCTCGAAGGCCAGGTAGCTGTGTTGAGTTCAGGATATTTAAATTCAAAACAGGCGTTAAGCACATTAGATGCTTTAAAAAGCAGTAAGCTATTTAGACCCGATCAGTATAGTTATTTATTATATCCAAATAAAGAATTAAAAGGCTTTCTGGAACGAAATCACGTGCCTGAAAACTCGGTAAAAAGTTCAAAATTACTCACAGAATTGGTCAAAGCTGGAAGAACGGGTATCATCGAAAAAGATGTTGAAGGAAAGTATCATTTTAATGCAAAATTCAACAATGCGAAGAAACTCAGTGAAGCTTTAGATGCTTTAGAAGATGAGCCATATTCAACTTTAGCAAAAAAAGAAAAGAGCCTTGTACTGAAAGTGTACGAAGAGGTCTTTAATCATAAATCGTTTACAGGGCGTTCTGGAACCTTTTATGGTTATGAAGGTTTAGGCTCTATATATTGGCACATGGTATCTAAGTTACAGTTATCTGTCTTAGAAACTTGTTTAAAAGCTATTGAAGAGAATGTGTCTGATGAAACTTTAGGCCGCTTACTCGAGCATTATTATGAAATTAATGAAGGGATAGGTGTTCATAAATCCCCAAAACTTTACGGAGCATTTCCTACAGATCCTTATTCGCATACGCCGCTGGGTAAAGGTGCTCAGCAACCAGGGATGACTGGACAAGTAAAAGAAGATATCTTGAGCCGATTTGGTGAATTAGGAGTTTTTATCAAAGAAGGTAAATTAGAGTTTCAACCACATCTCTTAAGGCGTTTGGAATTTTTAGATAAAACTCAGGTGTTTAGGTTTGTAGATCTAGAAAATCAAAAGCAACAGCTAGAATTGGAAAAAGACAGCCTTGGTTTTACCTTCTGTCAGGTTCCTATTATCTATCATAAATCAGATCACAGCCAGATTGAAGTTATTTTTGAGGATACTGATCAACAACTGTTTGAAGGCCTTCAATTGCCTGGCTCAATAAGTAAAGAGGTGTTTAAGAGATCTGGGAAAATTAAACGTATCCACGTTTCCATTGAAAATTCCATATTAAAATAAAATCATATGAAGCTGATAATCCAAAGTTTTTTAGTTCTAAGCCTTGCCTTATTGGCTTCATGTGACCCATCTCAAAAAGAGAAAAAATCTATGCAAAATAACCGCAATTTAACAGCTAAAGAGATTCTGAATAAACCAGAGTATCTGGCTATATCCTACGGGGGTTATCGTCAAAAAACACGCGATTCCCAACCTAGTCTTCAGCAGCTTAAACAAGATCTAAAGATCCTTAGCGCCATGGATATTCGTATCCTACGGACTTATAACGTTCGTCTACCTCATGCTGCCAATGTCTTAAAAGCTATTAAAGAGCTAAAAGAAGAAGATCCTAATTTTGAAATGTACGTTATGCTTGGTGCATGGATAGATTGTAAAAATGCATGGACTGAGTTGCCTCTAAATCATAATGAAGAAAGCGAACACAATGCTTCAGAAATCGCAAGAGCGGTTGAGCTAGCCAATTTATTTCCAGACATTGTCAAAATAATCGCTGTAGGAAATGAAGCTATGGTAAAGTGGGCAGCTGCATACTATGTTCAGCCACATATCATTTTGAAATGGGTAAAGCATCTACAAGACTTAAAGCAGAATGGAGAACTCAATAAAAATTTGTGGATCACCAGCTCAGATAACTTTGCCTCTTGGGGAGGTGGAGAGCACGAATACCACACTCCAGAATTAGAAGAATTGGTCAAAAGTGTAGATTATTTGTCTATACATACCTATCCTATGCACGACACCCACTACAACCCAGTGTTTTGGGGAGTATCTCATAATGAAAGTACGCTGAGCAATACCGAAAAGCTTGATAAGGTGATGACCCGTTCACTCAGTTATGCAGTTTCTCAATACGATAGTGTAGCTAGTTATGTGAAGAGTCTAGGTTTAGATAAACCCATTCACATTGGTGAAACGGGCTGGGCTAGTGTTTCTAACGGCCATTATGGTGCCAATGGTTCTAAAGCAACAGACGAATACAAGCAAGCGCTTTATTATCAAAAAATAAGAGACTGGGCCACAACCAATAGCATCAAGTGTTTCTATTTTGAAGCTTTTGATGAGCCCTGGAAAGATGCCCAAAACCCTAATGGCTCCGAGAATTTCTTCGGCTTATTTACAGTTGAAGGCCAGGCCAAATATGTACTTTGGGAAGCTGTTGATAAGGGAACCTTTGATGGCCTTAGACGCGGTAGTACTAAAATAACTAAAACCTATAAGGGAAAATTAACCGATTTATTATTGGATGTTTATATGCCTCCTGTAAAAAAAGAAATTATGCTCAACCATTAAGTTAACCATGAAAACAATAGTTTATGGATCATTTAAAATTTTTATCAATCAATATTATAGCACTTATGCTACTTAGTTCTTGTGTAGATAAAGACGTATCGCTGAAGGTTGAAGTTTATGAAACCTCAAGAAGCGGAAATAAACTCTCTAAATTGGATTCATTTAATTTAGAAGAACCCACTTCAAAAATCAGCTTAAATCCAAAAAAGACCTTTCAGACGTTTACAGGTTTTGGAGGCTCTTTTACAGAATCTTCTGCCTATTTGTTAAATCAATTAGGGGTTGAAAATCGGAAAAAAATCATAGATGCTTATTTTGCAGATAGTGGAGCCCGTTATTCCTTAACCAGGACTCACATGAATTCCAGTGATTTTTCTTTGGGACAATATTCCTACGCACCAGTTGAAGGGGATACCTTATTAAAAAACTTTAGCATTGAAGAGGATAAAGATGATATAATTCCTATGATTAAAGATGCTATGGCAGCTTCATCTGAGGGATTTAACATTATTTCTTCTCCATGGACGGCTCCACCCTGGATGAAAACCAATAAGGATTGGGTTGGTGGTAAACTAAAACCAGAGCATTACGATACCTGGGCCTTGTTCTTTTCAAAATACGCAGATGCCTATAAGGCTGAAGGTATAGATATTTGGGGGTTTACAGTAGAAAATGAGCCACATGGAAACGGCAATAACTGGGAAAGTATGCATTACACACCAGAAGAAATGACCGACTTTGTGAGTAATTATCTTGGTCCTCAACTTGAAAAAGACGGTAAAGGGAACATGAAAATACTTGGCTATGACCAGAACAGGGAAGGCATCAAAGAATGGGTGGATGTGATGTATAAAAATGATAAAAACGCTAAGTATTACGATGGAACAGCTATCCATTGGTATGAAAGTACTTACGAAGTGTTTCCGGAAGCCTTGCAATATGCTCACGAAAAAGCCCCAGATAAGTACTTGATCCAAACCGAAGCTTGTGTAGATGCAGAAGTTCCAAAATGGAAAGATGACGATTGGTACTGGCAAAAAGAAGCTACCGACTGGGGCTGGGACTGGGCGCCAGAAGATCAAAAACACCTACATCCAAAATACCGTCCAGTCTATCGATATGCTAGAGACATCATAGGGTGCATGAACAACTGGGTAGATGGTTGGGTAGATTGGAATATGGTACTAGACCGACAAGGAGGTCCAAACTGGTTTAAGAATTGGTGTGTGGCTCCTGTTATTGTAGATCCAGATCAAGATGAAGTTTATTTTACGCCCCTGTATTATACCATGGCGCATTTTAGTAAATTTATAAGACCTGGTGCCAAACGCATCGATTTCGAATCGACCGATAAAGACTTACAAGTGAGTGCAGCAACCAATCCTGATGGTAGTCACGTTGTTATTGTTTTTAATCCTTCAGAAGAAGAAAAAGTATTTGAACTAAACTTAAGCGACTTTAAGACAAAGATTTCAATTAGTCCGCAAGCTATCCAAAGTATCACCATTACTAACTAAACCTAGTCTTATGTCCGTAATAAAAACACCAGAAGAAGATAAAGTGCCCATAGGCCAGAAAGCAGCTTTTGGTGCAGGTCATTTCATTTTGAATGTTTTACCCGGTACATTAGGTGTATTTATTCAGTTTTTTTTATTGACTGCCTGGGGAGTAGATCCCTTGTGGGCAGGTTTGTTAGGAGGTTTGCCAAGGATTTTTGACGCGTTTACAGACCCGATCATGGGCTTTATCACCGATAATACAAAATCGAAATGGGGAAGGCGGCGACCTTATATATTCTTCGGGTCCATTTTAAGTGGTATTCTCTTTTTCTTGATGTGGCAAATTGATGATAATGCTTCTCAGTCTTATATCATTTGGCATGTCATGATTCTTCAGTTATTGTTTCTTATAGGTAACACTATGTTTGCGACGCCGCTGGTTGGGTTAGGCTATGAAATGACTCCAGACTATAACGAGCGTACTCGTTTAATGGCATTCTCTAATACCATGGGTCAAATTGCCTGGATGATCGTTCCTTGGCTTTACGTGATTATCCCAGATTCTGAAACCTTTAGCACAAAACCAGAAGGGGTAAGGACCATGGCTCTTATTGTAGGGGCGATGACCATCGTTTTTGGCGTATTACCTGCTCTTCTCTGTAAAGGAATAGATGCTGGTGATATGGAGGACAGAGAAAGGATCAGTTTTAAAACACTGGCTAAAAACATCAAAAAGCTTTATGAAGGTATTGTACAAGTCTCAAAAAATAAGCCTTTTATGAAGCTTTGCGGAGCTACTTTTTTAGTTTTTAATGGTTTTCAACTGGTGGCTGCTTTTGGCGTATTCATTATCGTATTCTATATGTATAATGGCAGTTATGATACGGCAGGAACTTGGCCTGCCTGGTTCAATACCATCAATGCTATTATAACAGCCTTTATTGTAATTCCTATTATTTCTAAAATAGCAACCAAAATTGGTAAAAGAAATGCCTTCTTACTATCTACATTTCTCTCTATTGTAGGATATACCCTCAAGTGGTGGGGATTTGATGTTGAATTGAATGAACAATTTAATCAGACAGCCTTAGGTCAAGGCTTAACAAACACTTTAGGTTCTCTTTTTAACTTTCTAAACCCACACTTAGAAAGTATTGGTGCTTCGTGGTTTACAATTGATGTGAATAATGGGGTGCCCTGGCTTATCTTCTTACCTATTCCGCTTTTTGCTTTTGGTATGGGTGGACTTTTCACCTTGATGATGTCTATGACTGCTGATGTATGTGATCTAGATGAGCTTGAAAATGGGCTGCCGAGAAAAGAAGGAACATTTGGTGCCATCTACTGGTTAATGGTAAAGATCGGTCAATCTATAGCGCTAGTTTTAGGAGGGGTGATATTGAGTATAGTCGGCTTTGATCCTGATGCTCAAGTACAAACTCTTGAGACAATGAATAACCTTAGGATTGCAGATATCATTGTGCCAGGGGGGACTGCGGCACTAGCCTTTGTGGTGATGTGGGGTTACAAACTCGATGAAAAGCGCGTAAGAGAAATTGGAGCTGAACTCAAAAGAAGAAATGCTAAACCAAAACTATCGTCGTCATCGTATCACCAAAGATTATTATCCTTATCTACTAAAGATATGCTTAAGGATTCTAAGTTTGATATTGATTTTTCGTCTAAATCAATTGATGATATTGAAAAGCTATTTTCAACTATTTTAAATAAAAGAATGCATGGGCTATGTTTCAGTCCATATACAGAAGGGCAGGATATCAACGATATTCTCACAGAAGAGCAAATATCTCGACGAGTAGATATTATTAAGCCTTATACCAATTGGGTGAGATCTTTTTCATGTACTGGAGGAAACGAATACCTTCCGAAGTTAGCTAAGAATAGTAATTTAAAAACTATGGTTGGCGCTTGGATAAGTGACGATAAAGCTCAGAATAAATTAGAAATAGATGAATTAATTAGACTCGGTAAAGCCGGTTTGGTAGATGTAGCAGTCGTTGGTAATGAAGTGATATTACGGAATGAATTAACTGAAGAAGAACTTTTGGCTTATATATACGAGGTCAAAGAGGCACTACCTGATATTCCTGTGGGTTATGTAGATGCCTATTTCTTATTCAATGAACGCCCTTCACTTATCCAGGCTTGTGATGTTATTTTAATCAATTGTTACCCGTTTTGGGAAGGTGCAGCTATCGATATATCACCGGCATATTTACGACAGATGTATGCTTTAATTGAATCCAAAGCTAAAGGGAAACCTGTTATGATTGCTGAGACTGGCTGGCCAAGTCAGGGAGAAACCAATGAAAACGCTGTGCCTACCAATATTAATGCTATGAAATATTTCATCAATGTCAATAATTGGGCTCAAAGAGAAAATATCAAATTATTTTATTTCTCATCTTTCGATGAATCCTGGAAAACGCGACACGAAGGGGATGTTGGCCAGCGTTGGGGACTGTGGGATAAAAATGAACATTTAAAATATTAATAACTATGTCATACAGACCAGATCAAATTTTGACTAAACGTCAAGAACACTTTTTAGCCTCTTTAAATCATCATGATTTTATACCAGAAGGAGCCAATTTTAATGATCTCAAAGCTATGTTTAAGTCGATATTAACTAGCGGCTTACATGGAATTTGCTTCAGTATGTACGAAGACGGGCAAAAGCCTGGCGATCATATTACAGAAGAACAAGTGCGAAGACGTTTGAATATCCTCAAGCCCTACATCAAGTGGGTACGCTCATTTTCCTGTATTGAAGGCAATGAATTTGTGCCCAAAGTAGCTAAAGAACTCGGGATAAAAACCTTAGTTGGTGCATGGATTGGAGACGATCCCGAAAAGAATAGAGAAGAACTGGATGCTATTATAAAATTAGCAAATCAGGGTCTTGTAGATATCGCTGCTGTAGGAAACGAGGTGTTGTATAGGGATGACATTCCTTTAGAAGACTTAAAGGATCATCTCATGGAAGTTAAAGCAGCAATACCTAAGGATATTCCTGTGGGCTATGTAGATGCGTATTATGAATTTACAGTGCACCCCGATTTAACTGAACTATGCGATGTTATTCTTTCTAATTGTTATCCGTTTTGGGAAAGTTGTCATATCGATTATTCGTTGGCTCATATGCAGCAAATGTATGGTCAAGCTTTAAGTGCAGCCAATGGTAAAAAAGTAATCATAACTGAAACAGGATGGCCAAGCCGTGGTGAAAGCCTTGGTGGAGCTCAACCCTCAGATGAGAATTTTTTAAAGTTCTTCATCAATACGCAAAACTGGTGTAAAAAAGCCGGTATAGAAAGCTTCTATTTCTCATCTTTTGATGAGTCCTGGAAAGTAGGTGACGAGGGTGAGGTTGGAGCTTACTGGGGCCTATGGGATAAGAAAGAGCAAATGAAATATTAAATTTAAAAAGCTTAACGTATAGTTTTTGTATAGGTGTAATTAACACTATAACGTTATAGATGTTGTATCTTTAATTAAATAATTATTAATTTAAAATTTTTTAAAAATGAAAAAAATTACGACGCTTTTAATGATGTTACTTATGGTAACATTTGGATTTGCTCAACAAGAGGTTTTGCAAGATTTTGAAGAAGGTGGTCTTGGAAGTCCATTTGGAGGTGCTGCGGCAGCGCTTGTTCAAGATCCTGAAACAGGTGGCACTAGAGGTCAAGTAGCTGAATTAACTTCTGATCCTGGAGGCCAAGTTTTTCAGGGTATTAATATGACTTTCTCTCCAGGTATTCAGGTGGAGTTAACTAGTGATAAAAGTATGGAAATGGATGTGTATTCCCTTGAACCAATTACAATAGCTCCTAAAGTTGTTGGCGGTGTAGATGGTGCTCCCGATTCTACCACTTCAGCAAGTCATACTGGTAGCGGCTGGGAAACATTATCATTTACATTTACCGATGGTTTTGATAATACTACTACTGCGAATGGTATCTATTCAGCTTTTGTAATCTATTACAATTGGGATTCAAATACTAATGGATTTGGAACTCCTGATGATAGAGTATTTTATGTTGACAACATTTCAGGTATTGCTTTTGAAGATACTTGTAGCAATGGTGTGCAAGATGGTGATGAAACTGGAGTAGATTGTGGTGGATCATGTGGTCCATGCCCTCCTTCAACAACAGCACCAACACCACCAGCTAGATCAGCTGAAGAAGTATTTTCTGTTTATAGCAATGCTTACACACAAGAGCCTTCAGAATTAGGTGCTTTTGGTGGTGGATCTTTACAAACTTTTGATATCGATGGGAATGAATTCATTCGTTTGTCTGGTGCGCCAGGAGCAAATTTACAGTGGTTTTTTGGAATTCCTGATGGTGTAGATTTAAGCGGCTTTACGCATTACCATATGGATTTCTATTTTGAAGGTGATGTGCCTGGAGAAGGGGCTGTTTTTCAAACTATAATTCAAGGTTTTGATGAAAATTCTAACTTTACAGGAAACACACTTCATAATGTAACCCCTACAGTCACGGGTCAATGGGTATCATTGGATTTACCAATAGAAACCTTCAATGGCGGCACTAGTGTAAGAGATAACATAGGACAGATGCAATTAGCTATGGCAGGTCCTGCCTTTGGACCAACATATGTAGACAATGTTTATTTCCATAATAACACCACACTAAGTAGTGATTCATTTAGTCAAGCAGAATTTAAAGCTTATCCAAATCCAACGCAAGACGTTTGGAACATCAGAACAAGCGAAAACATTCAAACTGTTCAAATTTTCAACATTACTGGACGCTTAGTGAAAGAAGTCAATGTAAATGCTTCTGAAGCTGTTATAAATACCAATGATTTATCAAGCGGTGTTTATTTAGCCAAAATTTCAAATGAATTTGATCAAACCAGAACGATCAAGCTAATGAAAAAATAAGTTTAAAATATTTACTCAAAATAAGCGTATGTTTAGTAAAACAAACATGCGCTTTTTTTATGGTTGTTTTTATCTAATTAGTAAATAAATCAAGTTAGAAATTATGAAAAAAATTATGCTTTTTTGTTTTGCCCTTATTTTGCCTTTAGGTCTTATGGCGCAAGTTTTGCCTTTAGATTTTGAAGTTCCTGAGGACGATGCTTTTGTTCCTTTTAACGGAGCTACTTCATTTGTAGTTGAAGACCCAACAGATGCTACTAATCAAGTTTTAGAATTGGTAAGTAATGGAGTTGACTTCGATGGAGCTACTATTACAATGGCAACATACATCGATTTGTCAGACGATACAAATAATACCATAACTTTCGAAATGTGGGCGGCAGATGCTTCCACGAGAACACATTTATTACAGCTTAAAGGAGGAACAGGAGCATCTCCGCAGACACAGTTATATTTTGATACCACAGAAGCTGGATGGCAAACCATTACTTTGAATTTTAGTAACGCGGGTCCTACACTTTCCAATGATTATTTATTAATGGATCTCTTTGCTGATGCAGGTCCAGGTAATACAGCAACTGGTACTTACTACATTGATGATATCGATGGTCCTAATGGTGAGGCAGTGCCTATCGACGCACTCCCCGCTACACCAGCTTCTGTACCAAATTATCCAAATGCTGAAGTATATAGTATTTATAATGATAGCAACGACTATTCTACTGTTTTTCCATTCGCTTATGAATTTGGTGCTGTAGCTAGTGAACCCGATTTGGATGATACTGGTCTGGAAAACTTAGCTTACAAATTTAATTTTGGTATACAAGGTTTCGGGCAAGGCGTAGAACCAGGCGACGATATCGACGTTACCGCATTCAACTTTGTAACTTTCGATTATTGGGCTGGAAGTGGCTTAAATGGTTTTAACGTGGTTATGATTAATGAAGGCGTAGAGTATACTTACAGAGTAGGTGTTGATGAAGCTATAGAAACAGAAACCTGGGTGAAAGTAGAAATACCAATGACTTATTTTACAAATCTTGGTTTTAACGATGCAGCATTCTTTCAGTGGAAAATGGGACCGTTAAATAATAGTATCGAAAATGCTGGTTTTGCTTACATAGACAATATTCTTTTGACCGAGAATCCTGCTACTTTAAGCAACAATTCGTTTAGCAAAGCTGAATTTAAAGCTTACCCAAATCCAACTCAAGATGTTTGGAATATCAGAACAAGCGAAAATATTCAAACTGTTCAAATTTACAACATTACTGGACGTTTAGTTAAAGAAGTAAATGTAAATGCTTCTGAAGCTGTTATCAACACCAATGAGTTATCAAGTGGTGTTTATTTAGCCAAAATTTCAAATGAATTTGATCAAACCAGAACGATCAAACTATTGAAAAAATAAATTTTAAAACTTAGTAAAATAGCGTATGTTTGGTAAAACAAGCATACGCTTTTTTTATGGTCACTTTAAAAGAACTCGCCAAACAACTCAATGTTTCAGTTTCCACTGTATCCAAAGCGCTCCATGATGCTAAAGATATAGGGGAGGATACCAAAAAGCGAATTAAAGAGGCTGCAGAACTTTATAACTATAGGCCCAATAAGACCGCTCTTGCTCTTAAGGTTAACAAAACCAACACTATAGGTGTAGTTGTTCCCGATATCTTAAATCCTTTTTTTGCTAAAGTGCTTCACGGCATAGAAGAATATGCTACCCAAAAAGGCTATGATACCATCATTTGTGTAAGTCACGAACAACACATAAAAGAAGCTAAGAGTGTGGATTTGATGCTGCAAGGGCGAGTGGACGGATTTATCATTTCTCTTTCTACAGAAACCCTTTCTAAGCAAGATTTTCTTCACCTCGACCAAATTAATTTGAATAAAAAAGGCTTGGTGTTGTTCGATAGAACGACATCAGAAATCGATTGTGATAAAGTGGTCATCAACGATCAAAAATCGGTCTATGATGCTACTCGTATTCTGATATCAAAAAAGAAAACCAAAATCGCATTTGTAAGTAATATCGAAGACTTGTCAATTGGTCTTTTGCGAAAAAGCGGCTATCAGCAGGCACTAGTAGAACATGGATTGGAACCAGATCCAGATCTTGTTCTCGACCTTACCGGATCTCAACATCCCCACGATTTGATCAAAGCTTTCTTGTCTCTGCATGAGTTTGATGCTGTGATCTCAGCAGACAATACATCTTCACTTATGTTTCAGAGTATTGTAAAATCAGAGAAGCCAGAGTTGATGAAAGAAATCATGCTCATTGGATTTTCAGATGAAAAAAGTGCTTTATTGAGTTACCCTAGGATCAATTATATTGACCAGAAAGCATCAAAAATTGGAGAAAAAGCAGCTGATATGTTGATTCAAAGACTAGAGAGTAAAACCTCAGATCCCCAAACAGTCACTTTTGAGATGCCTTTTGAAATTCATATTTCATAGACTAGGCTTTTAGATTTATTCAGTTTATAATGAAAATCATCAAAGAATTTAAAGAGTTTGCCATCAAAGGCAACATGTTCGATATGGCAATTGGTATCATTATAGGTACAGCCTTTAGTACACTTGTCAATTCGTTAGTAGGTGATCTATTGATGCCGCTTTTTGGATACTTTACAGGTTCGATTAATTTTCAGGATTTGAATTTTGTCTTACGCCAAGAGTCTGTTGTAAATGGGATCACTAAGCCAGAAATTGCATTAAATTATGGAATGTTTATACAGCATACTATTGATTTTATAGTCGTTGCCTTGACTATATTCTTGGTGATAAAAGCTATCAATAGATTGAGAAATAAAGCAGAAGACGAAACCAACCCTACAGAAGTGACTCCCAAAAATGTTCAACTTCTTTCTGAAATACGGGATCTATTAAAAGAACAAAGTAAAACGTCATAGAACTTTATTTGAACTTATCTATATCATAGATAGACAAACCCAAACAAAAACCCAAACTTTACTATCTTTACTTTTTAAAAAGTAAACTATGGGGTTTATCACTGCTGCTGAAATTGCCAATGGTCTCAACTTATCTAAGTTTGGAGTATTAGGAAATGTCATGGGCAACTTTATTATGCAAACCACGCGGATTTCTGAGCTTAATGAAATTTACGATCAATATGCGCACTTGGAAGGTGTAGAATTTATAAATGCTGTCTTACTACATTTGGATGTCCACTTTGAAATTCCTGAAAAAGATTTGAAGCGCCTTCCAAAAAGTGGTCCCTTCATCACTGTTTCCAACCATCCTCTTGGAGCCATCGACGGACTTATTCTTCTTAAATTACTTATAGAACAACGCCCAGATTATAAGGTGGTGGCCAATTTTCTACTTCATCGCTTAGTGCCTCTAAAGCCTTATGTGATGCCCGTTAACCCATTTGAAACTAGAAAAGACGTCAAGTCCAGTGTAGGGGGTATCAAGCAAGCTTTGTCTCATATTCAGGAAGGAAGTCCTTTTGGAGTTTTTCCGGCAGGAGAAGTATCAACACACCTCGAAGGAAGAACAGTGGTGGATAAGCCCTGGTCTAGTGAAGCTATTCGGTTGATCAAAAAAGCAAAAGTACCAGTGATTCCGGTGTACTTCCACGCCAAAAATTCTGCATCTTTTTATAGGTTAGCAAAGTTGAATGACAACCTGAGGACGGCCAGACTTCCAGGCGAAATGCTTAAAAGAAACCATAGGCCTATTGGGGTGAGAATTGGGAATTTAATTTCTCTTAAAGACCAAGAGGCTTTTGAAGACCTCACCGACTATTCTAATTTTTTAAGACAGAAAACCTATTTTTTAGCCAATTCCTACGAAAAGAAATCCCTTTTGAATCTCACCAATCAAATCAAGTTTCCTCTTAAAAGGTCTCCAAAATCTATTGCCAATGAAATGGCTTCTGAAGCTCTGGAAAGAGAGGTTCAGGGCTGCAGAGACGAGTCTAGAAGGTTACTTGTAAGCAATAATTATGAGGTGTTTATTGCAGAAAGGAAACACATCCCCAACATCGTTCTTGAGCTAGGAAGACTTAGAGAAATTACCTTTAGGTCGATAGGTGAAGGCACTAATAAGTCTTTGGACTTGGATAGGTACGATGATTTTTATCAACATATGTTTTTATGGGATAGCCAGGCTAAAAAAATTGCTGGAGCTTATAGAATGGGACTTGGAAGCCGGATTTATAAAGATCATGGGATAGATGGCTTTTACCTAAACGAGTTGTTTCGTTTTGAACCAGAACTCCACTCAATGCTAAGCGAATCCATCGAAATGGGGAGGGCGTTTATCACTGCAGAATATCAACAAAAACCAATGCCCTTATTTCTGCTTTGGAAAGGCATTGTCCACTGTACGTTAAGGTATCCAGAACACAAATACCTCATAGGCGGGGTGAGCATTAGTAATAAATTTTCAAATTTTTCAAAATCGATGATGATCGAATTTATGAAATCTAATTATTACGATCCTTATATGGCTCAATTTGTAAGACCGAAGAAAGAGTTTAAAGTCAAACTAAATGATGTGGATAAAGACTTTGTTTTTGATTCAACAAAAGCAGATTTGACTAAGTTTGATAAAATTATTGATGAGGTAGAACAAGGAAATTTAAGGCTTCCCGTACTGATCAAAAAATACATCAAACAAAACGCAAAAGTAGTGGCTTTTAATGTCGATCCCCTCTTCAATAATTCTGTAGACGGTTTGATGTACATCCGTATTGAAGATATTCCAGAAAGTACGGTTAGGCCAGTGATGGAAGAGTTCCAGGCCGAATTAGAAAAACAAAACAAGAATTAAAAACAACATACATGTCAACGCTGTTCACAAAGATTATTTCAGGAGAAATTCCTTCTTATAAAGTTGCTGAAACCGATAAATTTCTAGCTTTTTTAGATATCAATCCAAATGCTAAAGGTCATACGCTATGCATTCCGAAGAAAGAAGTCAACAAGATTTTTGATTTAGACGATGAAACTTATTTAGATTTGATGCTGTTTTCAAAAAAGGTGGCCAAGGCACTGGAGTCAACTATCGAATGTAAGCGTATAGGTATGGCTGTCGTAGGCCTTGAAGTTCCCCATGTCCATGTGCATTTGATCCCTCTACAAAGTATGGAGGATATGCGTTTTGAGAAAAAAGTATCGTTGACTGAAGCTGAATTTAAAAATCTGGCGAAGTCTATAAGTGAAAAAGTAAGTTTATAGATGCAGGAAATTGAGCGTAAATTTCTGGTAATCTCCGATGCCTTTAAGCAGGAGGCTTTTCAAAAGCGTAGGATTGCTCAGGGCTTTTTGAATTCAGATAAGTTGAGAACAGTAAGGGTTCGCATCACCGATGGCAAAAGTTTTCTGACTATAAAAGGCAAGAGCTCTGCTTCAGGCCTATCTAGGTTCGAATGGGAGACAGAAATTCCGAAAAGCGAAGCCGAAGCTTTACTTCAGCTTTGTGAACCTGGTCTAATTGAAAAAACCCGTTATGAAATAAAACTGGGTCAACATATCTATGAAGTGGATGAGTTTTACGGGGAAAATTCCGGACTTATCATAGCAGAGATCGAGTTGACTTCAGAAGATGAGGTTTTCGAAAAACCAAAGTGGTTGGGTAAAGAAGTGACTGGCGAGGTAAAGTATTATAATTCTATGCTTTCCAAACAACCTTATGCTAAGTGGTCCTAAAAGTTTTCCTTTCAGGAATTCATGAGCTTGGACTCGCAACGACGGTCATAATCCCCAGAGATAATTTTTTTTCTAAGAGCCGTTTAGGTAAAAAACCCATCATTCCAGTTACAAAAGGCACAATCTCATTTTCCATATTTTTGTCCCATTCAATGCCTTTTTTTTCCATTTTACTCATCCATTGGATAAGATAAGGATCCATTGTGCCATAGTTGAGACTTTGTTCCAATTTCCATCCACTTTGTTTAAGCACTAACTCAAGGTTATGTGGAGAAAATAGGGAAGTATGCCTGGGCGTATGCCAGCCAGCCCAATATTTTCCGAATTTTTCTCTACTGGAGGAATCGAAATTAGGAACTTCAATGATAAGTTTGGTAGTAGGTTTTGAAATCGATTTTAAATAATTCAGGTTGTCTACTGGGGTGTAATCGTGTTCTAAATAATGCCACATCGTGATCACATCCGGCTTTAAATCTTTGGGCAAATCGGTAACCTCACCAACCTGTAAGTTGAGATTCTGGTACTTACTTTCTTGATGGATCCAGCCCTCATTAGAAAAATCCAATCCTAGTGTCTGGCAGTTTGAATTTTCTTTACACACTTTCAAGAAACTGGGTTGACCGCAACCCACATCTAAAACTAAAGAGGAGGAGTTAAGTTCATAAATACTCTTTACCCGGTCTAATTTTCTTAAGTCTTGTTTTTTAAAACTGCTGTCTACAAGCTTTCCATACTTACCCCAGGCTTCTGCTCCCCTATAAGGTAAATAGTAACTGGTGTAGTACTCTTTAAGTTGGTCTGGTGAAACCCTGGGATTCAAAAATACAAACTTACAATCCTGGCATTGATCAAACTCAAACAAATCTTTGTTGGAGTGCATCTGTGCTGGTGTAGAGATGTAATGGGAGACAGTTCCTGAATTACACACAGGACAATTCTTGAGCTTTTGCATAGCTGCAAACTTAAATTAATATCATATAGGCAAGATTTAAACAGTTTGTAAAATTCTACTTACATAGTAGCAGTGTTTTCTACTTGATAAGAATAGAGAATTAATTGGTAATTCCCGAATTTACTTTAGACTAAAATCAATGATAAAAACCGAATCTCAACTGGTCTCTTTCTTATTCTCCAAATTGACTTTAAGGGAACTGGATTGGTCGTAGTTTTTTAATTCAACAATGGAAGCCGGTAAGCTAAAACCTTCAGATGTTAATACAGCTATTACTTCTTTCATAACTTCAGAACGCACGCTATTGTGAACAGATTGCTTTTTAGATATAAATGTATCTACCCAAAACATGACTTTCAAATTAATAGTATTGGTGGCTAGTTCATCAATAGTTATAACAGGCTTTTTATCTCCTTTTAAGACTCCTTCTATTTTTTTGAGGGCATCATCAATCAGTTCAGAGGCTTTGGTTGGGTTGTTTTCATAAGCAATACCTACTACAAATTCATACCTTAAAAATCCATCTATGGTATAGTTAAAAAGTGGATTTTTTAAAATGATAGAGTTTGGCAAGAAGACATCTTTACCATTTGGGGTTTTGATGAGTGTTTCTCGAATATTGATGTCTTTTACAAAGCCTATAATTTGATTGACTTCAATCAAATCATCTAGTTTGAAAGGGCTTTTAAAAGCAAGAATAATTCCAGCTAAAAAATTTTCTCCAATGTCCTTCAAAGCAAAGCCGATTACGAAGGTTAAAAGTCCAGCTCCCGCCAACACTTTATTTGTAAAAGAATCGAGTCCAAGTAAATACAAAGTGACCAACACCACTGCTGTTTTAATAGCAAAACTGATGATTTGAGATATAAATGTAGCCGTAATAGGGTTAGGCGATTTTCTCACCAAGCGTAACCTCACTCTACTTTTTATAAAATTGGCAAACAATACACCTATAATCAGAAAAAGTAAAGTAAATCCTAGATCGATGTAATTTGCCTCGAAATAGGAAACTATAGTTTCATAAAATTCTTCGGACCTATTCATTGAGCTAAATTTTAAGTTGATGGCAGAATTAAGGTAATTTAGTTGGTTAAGTCTCTTTTTTTGCTTTTCCTCATTTCTTCTTCGAAGGTAGAAATACTTTCATATAAGGCAGCTTTTAGCCTTAAGACTTCAGACTTCAACTCTTGTCTCTTTTCTCCTGTAGCCTTTTGATACTCTTTAAATGTTTGGTCTAGCTCTGCTTTTTTTTCAGCTAATTTTTCTTTTTGTCCTTCGTACTGGTTTTGAAGTTCGCTGCTCAAATTCCTGAACATTAGTTCTGCTTCTTTGGTGGTGACTTCAAGGTTCCTTTCGAATTCATGAATATTGCCATTCAAATCATCCCAACGTTCAGAGCCATAATCTTTTGACGTTTTAATAGCTTCATTAGCTTGTCTCTTAAGGTCTTCAGTTGTGGTCTTATTCTTATCAGAAGAATTACAGGCCATCATAACCGATACAAGGAGAGCAGCAGAAAATATCGACTTTGCTTTATGGAATAATTCTGAAGTAATAGAAGAGCACGACATCCCCTGTTTGATAGATTTCATTCTGTTTTTTGGGTTGGTTGTCATAAATTTTGATATTTAAAGTTTAATAAACTTTAAGGTAAACAAATTGAGGAACTTAATCTCCCAATAGTTTATCTCATCTTAAAATTAAACTCAAATATCCATTAAGACTGATCAATGTCATCTATTTACTTCTCTTAAGAGCTGGTTATAAATAAAAAAACTCCCTGTAAGGGAGTTTAAAAGATTTACTGTCTGTTTTTGGCTTCAATGCTTAAGGTCGCATGAGGAACCAAAATCAGTCTTTCTTTACGAATCAGTTTTCCGGTTTCACGGCAGATACCGTAAGTTTTATTTTCAATACGAATCAACGCATTTTTAAGATCTCGGATAAATTTACCTTGTCTTATGGCCAATTGAGAATTAGCCTCCTTGCTTAAGGTATTGCTACCGTCATCAAATGATTTAAATGTAGGAGCGGTATCTTCTGTATCGTTACTACTGCCATTTTTATACGCATCCTGATACAAGTCTAGTTGTTTTTGAGCTTTTTCAATCTTATCCAGAATCAATTTTTTAAATTCTGCAAGATCTTCATCAGAATAACGCTCTTTCTGTGTTTGTTGTTCAGCCATTTTACTTTTGTTTTTCAATTGCTAAAACGGTATTTACATCATCAAATTCAATTGGTAAACCGTCTTTTACATTTGGAGTTAGATTAATAGTATTAGTTAGTGTTTCTGTTTTTATGTAGTCCAGGTTTTGATGAATAGCATCCGAAAGCTTCCCGTTTTCCTGAAGCTGAATGTTTATCCTATCAGTAACTTCAAGACCCGAATCTTTTCTTAGGTTTTGTATTCTGTTCACCAATTCTCTGGCGATACCTTCATTCACCAATTCTTCATTCAGGGTCACATCTAGCGCTACTGTTAAGCCATTTCCACTAGCCACAAGCCATCCCTCAATGTCTTGTGAGAGGATCTCAACCTCTTCAATGCTTATAGTTGTAGTTTCACCGTTCACTTGTAGCGTAATGCTTTTATTCTTTTCTAAGGTAGCTATGTCTTTAGCTTCCATGTTTTGAATGGCCTGAGCCACATGCTTCATTTCTTTTCCGAACCTGGGGCCTAAGACTTTAAAGTTGGGCTTGATGTCCTTAACTAAAATTCCAGAGGTATCGTCTATAAATTCAATGGTTTTGACATTGATTTCTGACTTTATCAACTCCGAAACTTCTGCGATTTGTTCCTTGATGGTAGGATCCAAAACAGGAATCATAATGCGTTCCAAAGGCTGCCTCACTTTGATCATTTCCTTTTTTCTTAAGGATAAGGCCAGAGAAGATATGCTTTGGGCCATTTGCATTTTTTGTTCCAACTCCTTGTCGATCAAATCCGGGTTTTGTTTTGGAAAATCGGTCAAATGTACACTCTCTTTGTGGTCTCCAATGCACGTAGATGTTAAATCTTTATAGAGTTGGTCAGAGAAAAACGGAGCTACTGGAGCAGAGAGTTGAGCTATGGTTTTCAAACACGTAAATAAAGTTTGGTAAGCCGATATCTTATCGGTTTTGTAGTCTCCTTTCCAGAATCGCCTTCTGCTTAAACGCACGTACCAGTTGCTCATATTTTCTTGTACGAATTCTGAAATGGCTCGTGTGGCTTTAGTCGGCTCGTAGTTTGCGTAAAACTCATCTACGGTTTGGATAAGTGTATTTAATTCTGAAAGAATCCAGCGGTCAATTTCTGGTCGCTCTTTTCTGTCTATGTCTTTTTCCTTGTACTGAAACTGATCCAAGTTGGCGTACATCGAAAAGAACGAATAGGTATTGTAAAGCGTTCCAAAAAACTTACGCTGAACTTCACCAATGCCTTCTAAGTCAAACTTCAGATTATCCCAGGGGTTGGCATTGGAAATCATGTACCAGCGTGTCGCATCTGGACCGTAGGTCTTTAAAGTTTCGAATGGATCTGCTGCATTGCCCAAACGTTTGGACATTTTCTGACCGTTTTTATCCAAAACCAATCCGTTGGAGACGACGTTTTTATAAGCTACATCGTCAAAAATCATCGTCGCTATAGCATGAAGCGTATAAAACCATCCTCTAGTTTGATCCACACCCTCAGCGATAAAGTCAGCAGACCTCCAGGTGTTTTCTACTTTCTCTTTATTTTCAAATGGATAATGCCATTGAGAATAAGGCATAGAGCCAGAATCAAACCAGACATCGATTAGATCGGCTTCTCGTTTCATCGGTTGCCCTGAAGCTGATACCAGAATAATTTGATCTACTGTATTCTTATGCAGATCTACCTTATCGTAGTTTTCTTCGCTAAAATCATTTACATCAAAACTTGCAAAGGGGTCCTTGTCCATCAGGCCTGCTTCCACTGCTTTTTGGATTTCACCTTTCAGTTCTTTTATAGAACCAATAATGCGTTCTTCTTTGCCATCTTCAGTTCGCCAAATTGGCAATGGAATTCCCCAGTAGCGGGATCTGGATAAATTCCAATCGTTGGCATTGGCAAGCCAGTTGCCGAAGCGACCTTCGCCTGTTGCTGCTGGTTTCCAGTTGATGGTTTTGTTGAGTTCGTGCATTCTGTCTTTGAACTCAGTGACTTTGATAAACCAGGAATCCAAAGGGTAGTATAAAATAGGCTTATCGGTTCTCCAGCAGTTGGGGTAGGAGTGTACATATTTTTCCACCAAAAAGGCCCTGTTTTCCTCTTTAAGTTGAATAGCGATTTCCACATCTACAGATTTCTCTGGTGCTTCGCCTTCTTCGTAATATTCGTTTTTAACGTATTTACCCGCAAGATGACCAACTTCTGCACGAAACCTTCCTTTTAAATCTACTAAAGGCACAAGGTTGTCCTGTTCGTCTTTAACCAAAAGTCCTGGAACTTCTGGATTGGCTTGCTTACAAACCATGGCATCGTCTGCACCAAAGGTAGGAGCGGTATGTACGATTCCCGTACCATCCTCTGTAGTCACAAAATCTCCAGCAATCACTCTAAAGGCATTTTCTGGAGTATAGTACGGCTTTGCAAAAGGCATTAATTGCTCGTATCGAGCTTCGATGAGGCTTTCTCCTTTGAAGGACTCAGTGACTAAATAAGGGATTTTTTTATCACCTTCCTTATAATTTTTTAGCTCTTCCTCAGTTTCTACTTTTACAAACTTCTTTTTGAACAGTGAAGGAATTAACGCTTTTGCAGCGACGGTGTTGCTTGGTTCAAAAGTGTATTGATTGTAGGATTTCACCAATACATACTCTATTTTTTTACCAACGGTAAGGGCGGTATTACTTGGCAAGGTCCAGGGCGTGGTGGTCCAGGCTAAGAAGAAGATATCTCCCTCTACCTTTTGAAGAGATTCTGGTAAACTGCTTTTAATCGCTTTAAATTGAGCCGTAACTGTCGTATCCGATACATCCTGGTAAGTGCCGGGTTGGTTGAGTTCGTGGGAGCTCAAGCCTGTTCCGGCTTTAGGGGAGTAAGGCTGAATGGTATAGCCTTTATAAATTAATCCTTTGTTGTAAATTTCTGAAAGCAACCACCAAACCGTTTCCATGTATTTGGACTTATAGGTGACATATGGATTTTCCATATCTACCCAATAGCCAATTTTTTTGGTAAGGTCATTCCACACATCGGTGTAACGCATAACTGCTTCCTTGCAGGCCTTGTTATAATCTTCTACAGAAATTTTGGCACCTATGTCTTCCTTAGTAATTCCAAGCTCTTTCTCAACTTTTAGTTCTACGGGAAGTCCGTGTGTGTCCCAACCCGCTTTACGTTTGACTTGAAATCCTTTTTGAGTTTTATAGCGGCAAAAAATGTCCTTGATGCTTCTGGCCATAACGTGATGTATGCCGGGCATACCGTTAGCAGATGGAGGTCCTTCAAAGAAAATGAAAGGTTCTGCACCCTCACGCTCGTCCATACTTTTATCGAAAATGGCATTTTCATCCCAAAACGTCATGATGTCTTCTGCTACCTTTGGGAGGTCAAGTCCTTTATACTCAGGAAATTTCTTGCTCATTTTTGCTATTTTTCAAATGATTTGCAAAAATAGGGATTTATTCCAAATTGAACCCTAGTCTCAGAAAAATCTAAAATGAACTTAGCGTTAAATTACGAGAGAAGGGGTAATTCTCATATTTGCTTTTTCAGTGAAAGCATTTTGAAAATAGTGTTTTGGAGCTTCCCCCAATCCCGATAGCAATCGGGAGGGGTCGGGCTTTCCGTTGCAATCTTCCCCCAATGCAATGGGAGAAGGATTTCCACTGCAATCCCTAAGCCGAAAAATTTGCTTTAAAGTTTTTTTGAATTCTAGTTTAAAGTGTAAAATCACAAGAAGCTGTCTCAAAATATGATAAATCGAAGAATATCATATTGAGCGCAGTCAAAAAATATTGAATCTCAACAACTTGGATTTCTACAGATACATTTCTTAAAGCCTTTCGACACTCCTAAGCATCCACTTTGGTTTTGAACACCAACTGAAGTCGATGATGTAGATCGGGACTGCAAGGTTGCTTTTTAACTGATGTGACAATTGGATTTATCCGAAGAGAGATTCTTCACTCCGCTCCGCTGCGATCAGAATGACAATGTTCAGCTTGTCATCTCGAAGAAAACTCAGTGACGTAGAGACCTATACTTCATCTCAACTTAAAATCTTTCTCAATTCCTTCAGTTAGATCATGTCGCCAGCCCCTGCTTTTTAAGTCAACTTTTAGCCTAAAGCAATGTATCGCGGGACTTAAAATCCGACGTGTACAAATTCAATTTTAGCCCTAAAAAAGAGCATCTACGACATCTTCAATTTTAGCAACACGGATCACATTGATTTTGTAATCATTGCGTGGAAGTTTGCTCTGTTTGGAGATGAGAATCGAAGCAAAGCCCAGTTTTTCTGCTTCCATCACCCGCTGCTCCACTCGAGTCACCTGTCGGATTTCACCGGCCAGGCCAACTTCGGCTGCAAAGCAAATGTCTTTAGGAATCGATACGTCCTCGCTGGAGGATAGGATGGCGGCTACCACAGCTAGATCTATAGCGGGGTCATCTATGCTGATGCCTCCTGTGATGTTGAGGAACACATCTTTGGCACCCAAGCGAAAACCTGCTCGTTTTTCTAAAACGGCCAGGATCATATTGAGCCGCTTGAGGTTATAGCCCGTCGCAGAACGTTGAGGAGTCCCGTAAACGGCGGAGCTTACCAAAGCCTGAATCTCGATCATCATGGGGCGCATGCCTTCCAAAGTGGCTGCAATGGCAGTACCGCTCAGGTGGGTGTCGGTTTTGGAAATCAACACATCTGAAGGATTGGATACTTCCACCAGCCCGCCAGCCTGCATTTCGTAAATGCCAAGTTCGTGGGTAGAGCCAAACCTATTCTTATGAGCTCTTAGAATACGATACGCGTAGTTTTTGTCACCTTCAAACTGAAGTACGGTGTCTACCATGTGTTCCAAAACTTTTGGACCGGCTATGCTTCCTTCCTTATTGATGTGGCCTATAAGTATAATGGGCACATTGGTTTCTTTGGCATACTTGATCAATTCTGAAGTGCATTCCCGGATTTGAGAAACGCTGCCTGGTGAACTGTCGACGTAATCGGTATGAAGCGTCTGAATGGAATCTATGATTAAAATTTCAGGTTCCATGGCTTCAATTTGAGAGAAAATGAGCTGGGTTTTAGTTTCTGAAAGGACGTAACAATTAGAGTCTTCCTTTTGAATTCGCTCTGCTCTCATTTTGATTTGTTGCTGGCTTTCTTCACCAGACACATAAAGTACTTTTTGTTTGAAACTCAATGATAATTGAAGCAGGAGCGTACTTTTTCCAACCCCCGGTTCGCCACCAAGTAAGGTAATACTTCCGGGAACAATTCCACCTCCAAGTACCCGATTGAACTCTTGATTGGCCGTGGGAATTCTTATTTCCTTTCCAATCTTGATATCATTGATGCGTTGAGGTTTGGAAATGCGTTTTGGGGCAGAGGAATTGGCAGGTTTCCAGGTTTTTTCTGGTTTGGAATCGATGACCTCTTCTACGAGGGTGTTCCATTCTTTGCAGGCATTGCATTGTCCCTGCCATTTGGCGTATTGAGCTCCGCAGTTTTGACAGAAGAAAGTTGTTTTGGTTTTGGCCATAGTTTAGTATCCGTAGGTTGCATTGAGTTCATCTGCCTTACCTAGAAGCACATCGCTGTTGAGATAGCCTGCACTTTCCAGGCCATAAGCAGATTGGTATTCTTTGATAGCACGCTTTGGCTGCCCCTGTTTTTCAAAATACATACCAAGAAAGTAGTTGTGTAAAACGGTATTTGGTTTTTCTTGTCTTGCAAGCTTGCTTAGGTTTTGATAGTCCTCCCACAACTCCTTTTCTTCAATGGCGTCTGCTGTTTTCAAAAAATCTCTGGTTCGAATTGGTATTTTGATAGCATAGAGTTCTTGTATGGTAAGGTACTTATCTTCTAAAACATGGCTTGGGGAGGTTGCGCTCAGGTATTTAGATTCATACTCTGAATCTGATATTGGTCCGTAGGTAGAAAATATAGAAAGTAAAGCATTTGGCAAAGCATCTGCTACAAAGCTGTAATGGTCACCACCTTCAAAAACTTTATACTGATAACTAAAATTTGGATTATTGCAAATGGACAGGTAAGAATCCAAAGTTTTGATCTTTTCTTTAAGACTTGGGACATCATCTTCAGATGTGGCAAGATAGTACCAAATTTTCTGATCAATTTTGTCCAGTTTTCGTTTAAGGCGTTCTGGTAGCTTTGGTGTAACATCGGGACTTAACATAATGTAGCCGGAAAATAGAGGGTATTCTTTCAAAAGGTAGAAGTTCGAAAAATTAGCCATGTAGTCCAATCCCGCAATGATAGCAAAGGGCGTGGTTCTATAATTATCATCGATGTACTTTAGAACTTCAAAGCCTACGAATTCGAAAAAATCTGCACCTGTTTCTGCAGGTAACTCATCATCTGGGCTTACATGGCCATCTTTTTGTCTATACCCCAATTGATTGATTCCAACAACAATAGACTCTGGGATAACTTCCCAGTAGCTTAAATAATCCACATTGCCAGCGAAAGGTTCAAATAAATAATCACCGTCCAAAACAATAATGACCGGATATTCCTTTTCACTGGATTCGTAATTTCTTGGAAGTTGAACTTTAATGCGTCGTGTTTCTTTTAAGATAGAAGAATTTACTTCGATGTATTGGGTTTGAGAAAAGCAGGCTGTTTTAAAACTAAAAAAGCAAAAAAAAGATAGTAGAACTAGTCTCATAATAAGAGTTTTAGGTTGCTAATTTACTAAAATTATCTTCTGTTTAACAGAGGTAAAATCAAGAAGGATAGCCCGCCTACAATGATGACCAAACCAGTTTGAGTTCCCCACATGACCCAACCGAAAGCCTCTCCGGTTGCAGCTGAAACCCCAAAAGCATTGAATGCTAAGCCAATAGCGATAGGGTAGAGGCCAATTCCTCCGTTGGTTATAGACATAGCAAAGGCTCCGAAAATAAAAGCTACAAGAATAGCTTCAATGCCAAGATCTTGCAGGCTGGGAAAGGCAAATTTTAAGACATAAAACATACCGAGGTATAGTCCCCATATTAGAATTGTGTGAAAAATGAAGTAGCCTTTTTTCTTCATTGAAAATACACTTTTCATTCCTTTGAAAAGTTCGCTTATAAATCCTTTTATTCGTTGAAAGAAGGCTAATTGACTGTGTTTTATGATTTTAAACCCAATAATGAGTAAAACTATAATAGAGATAATAATGATTCCGCCAAAAAATGGATTTATATTTTGACTTTTAAAAAACTCAAAAATCTTATCACTCTGAGATATAGATGCTATTCCAACAACAGACAAGAGCATCGCAAGATCGAGTAAGCGTTCTGTAATGATTGTCCCGAAGGTTTTCTCAAACTTTACATTTTCATAAGAGGCAAGAGATGCTCCTCTCAATACTTCTCCAGATCTCGGTACGCCGAGATTGGCTAAGTAGCCAAGCATCAGACAAAAAAAGGAATTGTGAAATTTGGGAACTATCTGTACGGGCTCTAGTAAAAATTTCCAACGGTAAGCTCGAGACAAGTGAGACAGTATTCCCATAAGAAAGGATAAAATGACCCATACTAAATCCACATTCTTGATGTTGAGCCAAAGCTGATCCAACTCTTCAGAAGAAAATTTTGACAAGGAATACCAAATGAAGAAAATACCTAATGCCATGGGGCCAAGCGTCTTTACCCACTTTTTAATGGCTTTATTCATGAGTTTTAGTTCAATAGGTTTTTCTCGTTTGGAAAGACAAGCTTAGGTTTGAATGATTTTGCTTCTTCAGGAGTCATTATAGCGTACGCCATCAAGATAAGTATATCCCCAGGTGAAACTTTTCTAGCTGCAGCACCGTTTAAAGTGATTTCACCACTCCCTCTTCCACCAGGAATAGCATAGGTTTCAAGTCGTTCGCCGTTGGAATTGTTGACGACTTGTATTTTTTCTCCTTCTACGATATTGGCTGCGTCCATAAGATCTTCATCTATGGTAATACTACCGATATAATTAAGGTCTGCGCCAGTAACTGTAACGCGGTGTATTTTTGATTTAACAAGGTGTATTTGCATAGTTTTTAATAATTGAGAGCCATATTGTCGATGAGTCTAACTTCACCTAGAAATGCAGCAATAAATGCTCTGTAGTTGTTATGTGGTTCCTTTATTTGAGTAGGAATCAAATCCTGTTCTTTTACTATAGAAAAATATTCAAGTTCAAAATGAGGATTTTGCTGGAACATTTGTCCTATCTCAAGTTCAATCGTTTCTATGCTACTGGAATTGAACATCTCTTTTGCTTTGATTAAGGCTTGATAGATAAGTTCAGCTTCCTTTAGCTCAGTTTGACTAAGGCGAAAGTTACGAGAACTTTGAGCCAAGCCAAACTCATTTCTACTCGTTTTGCAGCCAATGATTTCAACGTTTTGACCAGTAATTTCGACCAGTTTTTTAACGACCATTAATTGTTGGTAGTCTTTCTCGCCAAAAAAGGCTTTGTCTGGATTCACAATAGCAAAAAGCCGTTTTAGAACACTGCCAACCCCGTCAAAATGTCCAGATCTAAATTCCCCTTCCATGTGTTTGACAATGCTCCCGAATTCAAAAGAATCAGATGTGACTTTGTCATCGTAAATTTCTTTCACTTCTGGAGTAAAAACAATGGTTTTAGGATGATGTGCTTTCAGAAATTCTGCATCTTTAGAAACATTTCTAGGGTATTTTTCAAGATCCGAAGAGTTATTAAACTGAGTTGGATTTACAAAAATGCTCACCACCACCACATCGCAATGCGAATAAGCGAAATTGATTAAGGAAAGGTGGCCTTCGTGAAGAGCTCCCATGGTGGGGACGAGTCCTATTGTTTTTCCTTTATTTTTAGCAATCTCTAAAGTTTCTTGGAGAGAGGATTTCGAATTTATAACCACGTGTAGTGTATCTGATTTGGATTTGCAATATTAATATTTTCACGGGAATCCGCATAAATTTTTGTAAATTTGCCAACTTTTTGCCATTAATCTTTAATGTAAGAATTTTATGAAAGATAAACGCATACTATACGTTTCATCTGAGGTTGTTCCTTATTTGCCAGAGAATGACATTTCTTCGGCAGCTTTTGAAGCTCCGAAATTAATCAATGCAGCGGGTGGTCAGACCCGTATTTTTATGCCAAGATTTGGTAACATTAATGAACGTAGACACCAACTCCACGAAGTCATACGGCTTTCTGGAATGAATTTGGTAATCAACGATTTGGATATGCCTCTTATTATTAAAGTGGCCTCTATTCCCAAAGAAAGAATGCAGGTTTATTTTATAGATAACGAAGATTATTTCAAAAGAAAAGCAACCTTTTCTGATGAAGATGGTGAGTTGTTTGAGGATAATGACGAGCGCGCCATTTTTTTCGCGAAAGGAGTTATAGAAACGGTAAAGAAATTGAACTGGTCTCCAGACATCATTCATGTTCATGGGTGGATGTCTTCACTTTTGCCTATGTACTTGAGACATTACTACGGGAATGAACCTTTGTTTTCTGAAGCAAAAATTGTTACCTCCCTATACAATCAAAGCTTTGAAGGAACGTTAGATGAGGAGATGAAAAAGAAGGTGTTGTTTGACGGTATTGAAGATGAAGCGGTAGCTCATCTGGATCACCCAACCCACGATAATATTTTGAAAGTGGCTATAGATAACTCTGATGGATTAGTGATAGGTAGCGAGGAAATTTCTGATGACCTAAAAGCTTATATCGAAAAATCAGAACTTCCAACTCTTCCTTATGTTAAACGTGAAGAAATGGCAAATGCTTACCAAACGTATTACCTAAGAGATATTTTAAACGAAGAAGAAGATTAATTTTATGTCAAAATTTGCATTAAGAAGCCTGGCTTCTATTATAGTTTTATCCTTTTTGTTCTCTTGCGAAAATGAATATTCTGAAGTTGGGACAGGTTTTATCAATAGTATAGAAGTACAGCCCGCTTACGAATCTGAAAATGTGATTGCTTACAGTGAAAAACACAATTCAATCCGAACTAATGG
>CAZOAD010000031.1:0-30714 GCA_964577705.1 uncultured Mesohalobacter sp. | reverse complement strand
AAGGCAGATGCACAATGTCCTGGCAGTGTTCTGAGCAGCAGCCGTCCATTTTCTGGGCGCAGTCCTCACATTGGATAAACAGTAAATGGCAGCCGTCGTTGGCACAGTTCACGTGGGTGTCACAGGCTTTTCCACACTGGTGGCATTTGGCAATGACATCGTCTGAGATTTTTTCACTCCGGCGATCGTCAAAGACAAAATTTTTGCCGTAGAATTTGTTTTCCAGGTTCTTGTCCTTGACCTGTCGGGCGTATTCGATGATGCCACCTTCTAGTTGGTAAACTTTTTTAAAGCCTTTGTGTTTATAGTAAGCACTGGCCTTTTCGCAGCGAATGCCCCCGGTACAGTACATCACCAGGTTTTTGTCTTCTTTGTGGTCTTTAAGATCGGCCTCGATGATGTCCAGCGACTGGCGGAAGGTGTCTACATCGGGAGTCACCGCATTTTTGAAATGACCGATTTCGCTTTCGTAATGGTTGCGCATATCCACTAAAACGGTATTGGGATCTTCTATGAGTTCGTTGAACTTCACAGCATCCACATGCACACCTTTATTGGTGACATCGAAGGTGGCATCGTTGAGACCATCGTGTACAATTTTGGGTCTGACTTTAATCTTTAGTTTTAAAAAGGCCTTATCGTAATGTTCTATAGCGATGTTGAGCCTCACGTCTTTCAAAAAATCTATGCTGTCTAAAAAGGTTTTGAACGCCTCGAATTTTTTGGCGGGCACCGACAATTGGGCGTTGATGCCCTCATGAGCCACGTTGATGCGGCCGAGAACGTCCAGTTTATTCCAGTTCAGGAACAGAAAGTCTCTAAAGGCTTTGGGATTTTCGAGTTGATGGTACTTGTAAAAAGAAAGGGTAAAGCGCTCTTCCCCAGCTTGTTCTATAAGCTGCTCCCTTTCCTTTGAACTTAGTTTATTGTACAGTTGCATGCTATACTAATATTTGGGTTAAAAGAAATATATTAAAATGCAAATATAAGATTTAAGATTTTTGAATTAAGATTTAGGATTAATGATTTCGATTTGAGGTTTTAAATTTTGTTATCAAGTAGATTCTGCAGCTGGTTAACACCCCTTGTCTTCGGCATTATGCATTCCCTGCCTTCGTGCCACTAGCAGGCAGGCTCTCACCAAAAAAAAATGGTTTCGTCGGATGCAGGGAGGGAAACGGATTCAGAGCTTCTTCCCTTGAGGGAAGACTGAGATGGGTGTTGATGAGATTCTAATTAAGAATTATTAATTCATAATTAAAAATTGAAGTATAGAAAGCAATGCTTGGTTTTAGACTTCTCCTCTCTCGTCTCTGCTTCTGCTGAAATCATGAAATCTCCAATCCCAAATCCCAAATCCCCAATCTCCAATCTCCAATCTTCAATCAAATAATCATTCAGTAAACACAGCGATGAAGACCTCTTCAGATCGAGATTCAAACTGCTCTTTCAGGTCCTGAATCGAAATTTTTCCAATTTTATACTGAAGGCGTTTTTGAGTGCCACAAACGATGTTGGTCTTGAACTTAAAGGACTGTAAATCTTCTCTGTTGTAAGCCGACACATACACTTTGATAAGCTTTTCAGAGTCAAATCGGACAGCTTGGTGATTAGAGTCAGGTTTTGAAGAATTCATACTAGCTTTGGAATAGGAATATGAATAATTTTTCAAGAGCGACACCACATCCGAAAGCACTGCGCTTGCCGTTGGTACACTACCAGCCCCTTTTCCCTGGAGCAACTGTTGATGAGCAAAGTCAGCATTGATCTCTACGGCGTTATTCTCAAAATCGATGCGGGTAATCGCTTCAGAAGTGGAGATAAATTGTGGAGCGACGTAGGCTTCGAGTTTTCCATCTACAACTTTAGAATGACCAATCAATTTAATGCTGAGTCCTTTCTCCTTTGCAAATTCTATATCCTCTGGTTTAATGTGTCGAATGCCCACACTCAAAATATCATCTGTTGTGTTCAAAATTCCAAAGGCATGGTAGTTAGAGATGATAAGCTTGAATTTAGAGTCCCAGCCATCGATGTCCAGTGTAGGGTCCGACTCTGCAAATCCATGCTTCTGAGCGTCGGTGATGATTTCTTCAAAAGGTTGCGGCTGCTGAAATAATCGCGTGAGTATATAATTGCAAGTGCCATTACTAATGGCTTTCAGAGACCTTACAGTATCATAGCCGAACGACTCTTCCAGCGTCCTGATGACTGGTATACTCCCGCAAACCGAGGCTTCATAAAGCAGGCTGACCCCTTGTTTCTGAGCCAAAGTAACCAGTTCCTCAAAATGATTGGCCAGCATTTTTTTATTGGCGGTCACAACATGTTTTTTGTGTTTTAAAGCCTGTTTGACTATAGAATAAGCTGCTTCGGCGTCATCTATCAATTCCAAAACAACATTGATATCTTGGTCTTCAAGAATATCTTGGGCTTGAAAGCTGAAATAGCTGGCATCTATAGACCTGGGTTTATCTTGTTTTTTTACAACTATCGTTTTAAGCTGGATTTCAGGAATAGACTTTTTCTTAAGTACATGGTAAATTCCTGAACCTACGCTTCCAAATCCAAATAATCCGAGAGTAAGGTCCTGTGGCATGAGTTATAGTTTAAAATGTTTTTGTAATAAGGTTTTGATCATGTTAACTTCTATTAAAAACCCATCGTGTCCATAAGGGGAATCGATGATTTCCAGTGCTGAATTATAAATATGATCATGTAAAAATTCTTGTTCTTCAATAGGGAATAGCAAATCGCTTTGAATCCCGATGACCAAAGTTTTTGCTTTGATTTTTGAAAGGGCCTGTACCAGACCTCCTCTGTTTCTGCCTACATCATGACTATCCATAGCTTTGGACAAATACCAGTAGGACTTCGCATCAAAACGCTCGGAGAGTTTTTTCCCTTGGTAATTTTGATAAGAGGAAGCTCTAAACTGATCTACGGTATTCTCTTGATCGACCTGTGTTGAGCGGTAAGTCGAATAGTTTCTATAGCTTAACAGGGCGATAGCTCGTGCAGCTTCCAGGCCTTTTTTGCCAGCGTCTTTTTTATGCTCATAAAAAGTAGGATCCGACTCAATCGCCATGCGCTGAGTTTCGTTCAATGCAATCCCCCAAGAGGAGTGTTTGGCATTGGTGGCTAATACAATCAGATTTTTGATTTTATCAGGTTCCTGAATGGCCCATTCCATAGCCTGCATTCCTCCCATAGAGCCACCCAACAGGTACTGGATTTCTGAAATGCCCAGAGCTTCCGACAGAAGCCCCAGACTTTTAGTAATATCACGAATACTGAATTTTGGGAAATCCAATCCATAGGGCTCACCAGTTTCTGGATTTATGCTTTGAGGGCTGCTACTCCCATAACACGATCCAAGGGTGTTGGCGCAAACCACAAAATACCTATCCAGATCGATTCCAGTTTCTTTTTCAAATAATCCTGGCCACCAGTCTTCAGGATGAGCATTGGCGGTGAGGGCGTGGCAGATCCAAATCACATTGGAGCCTTCCGCATTCAGCTCACCTAAGCTGTGGTAGGCTACCTCTACTTCAGGTAAGATTTGTCCATTTTCAAGCTGAAATGGTTGTGGATATTTGAAGACTTTAGGCATAAATTTCCTCCTTATAGGATATTTTATGGATGTGATAGTGAATCGGGGTGGTGTGGCTTAAATTATCATTGATGGGGCACCTTTGTTTCACATTTTTCAGCAGAAAATCTATACTTTCTTGTGTGGCGTTGGTGACGAATTCGATGTTTACATCCAGAGATTGAAAACCAGCTCTACCATTTTTGCTGTGACCTAAAAATTTTGCAGCATCAATTGTTCCGTTGATGTTGATTTTCATGTCGTAAATTTTCACACCAAGCTCTTTGGCGACCAAATTGATCACCACATTGAGGCAGCCGGCGTAACCAGCCAGGAGATATTCTACAGGATTGGCCGCCAGGTCCTGGCCCCCAAGTTCTTTGGGTTCGTCCACAAGAAAGTGGAATTGTCTTGAAGTGCCCTTATATAAGGTAGAATTGATACTAGATCCGTTTATAGAGAAGTTTGAAATGCTCATGATTTATAGATTTAAAGTTGAGAAAGTGCCTGATCAAGGTCAGCGATAATATCATCTATGTGCTCAATGCCTACTGAAACTCTAAGTAAACCTGGAAACACTCCAGCTGCTTTTTGTTCGGCTTCATCAAGCTGTTGATGGGTGGTTGAAGAAGGATGAATAATCAGAGTTTTAGCATCCCCAACATTGGCAGTGTGAATAATCAACCTTAATGAATCTACAAGTTGATCTGCTTCTTCTAAGCTAGCTTTTAACTTAAAAGATAAGACTGCACCAAAGCCACGTTGAAGGTATTTTTTAGCATTTTCATGATAGGGAGAACTTTTCAAACCTGGATAATTGACATACTCTACCTTGGGATGATGTTCCAGGTATTTGGCCAGTTTTAATGCGTTTTCACAGTGGCGCTCAGTCCTCAGGGACAAGGTTTCCAGACCTTGGAGTAGCAAAAAAGAATTGAACGGACTCAAGGCTTGTCCAAAATCACGCAGGCCTTCAACCCGTGCCTTAATGGCGAAGGCCACATTAGGAAGTCCCAACGCATTGCCTTCCCCAAATACCTCCCAGAATTTGAGGCCGTGGTAACCTTCAGAGGGTTCTGTAAATCCAGGAAACTTACCGTTGCCCCAATTGAAATTTCCTGCATCAACCACGATTCCGCCAATGCTATTGCCGTGTCCACCAATCCATTTGGTAGCTGAGCTCGTGACGATATTGGCACCGTGCTTAATCGGCTGCGCTATGGCGCCACCAGCCCCAAAGGTGTTATCTACAATAAGCGGAATGTCATGTTTTTGAGCAATTTTAGCAATGGCTTCAAAATCGGGAATATTAAATTCTGGATTACCGATAGTTTCCAGGTAAATGGCTTTGGTCTTTTCATCGATTAAGGCTTCAAAAGAGTTGGGTTCGTCACCATTGGCAAAGCGAGCATCGATGCCCAGTTTCTTAAAGGTGACCTTAAACTGGTTGAAGGTTCCTCCGTATACATAAGATGTGGAAACAAAGTTATCACCTGTTTGTAAAAGCGTGCTTAAAGCAAGAAATTGCGCAGCTATTCCAGAAGAGGTAGCCACAGCAGAAACCCCACCTTCTAGAGCAGCAACTCTTTTTTCAAAAACATCTGTAGTAGGGTTCATGATTCTGGTATAAATATTTCCAAACTCTTCTAAGCCAAAGAGTTTGGCTGCATGCTTGGAATTCTGAAATTGATAAGAGGAAGTTTGATGAATGGGAACGGCAATTGAGCCTGTGGTGGGATCTGCTTCTTGACCAGCGTGCAGTTGTAAACTTTCAAATTTTAATGGAGTAGACATTATTATAGAGATTTAAAATGATTAAAAAATTGAACAACCCGTGATGACCTTCAAGTCTGAAGGAAAGAGTTAGATAGAAATTTTGGGAATAGAGCCTATGCGTGCATACAGCGACAGCACAACATAGGCGTGAGCATTCGCAGGATAGACTTAAAACGAAGAAAGTTTGAAATTAATCCAAAATGGAATGGAGTAGATGCCGTGGTGTTTAAAAAATACAAGTTCATTTTCTTATAATTTATATGTCCCTTTTGGGCAGGAATTAGCACCTTTCAACACTGTGTTGAGGTTGCCGAGGGTCGCGGAGCCTGTCTCTCGCCTCTTCTTTATAAATCATACACCAGAATGTGGCAGATGATGATGCAAATATAGATTAGCTTTTTTAAATAGATCACTTTTAAAAGCTCCTATATGTTAAAATATGTTAAATGAGCGGGATTTCATTCTTAGAAATGAAAAAAGCCCCGTAGATCGGGGCTTTTTCAAAAATGTTGTAAAAAACAACAAGGTTTGGCTAATTCGTTGTTATACATTTTTAATTGTTTACAATTAATCAAAATACAACAACGTCAGCCCCCGTCGATTTTACAGCTACACACGGTCATAAACGAAACCGAGACGCCGTGGTTATTAGTTATAGATGTTTTTATTAGAAATTTCAAATTCGGTTCTTTACATTAAAGATACGCTTAAGTTGAATGGTTGCGTAACTCAAGTCCAATATTAAAAAGAAATACTATTTTTACAAAAACGAATTCAATAAAATATATGGCAAAAGAAAATAGTGAGAAAGATGCAAAGTTAAAGGCGCTTCAATTGACTTTGGATAAGCTAGATAAGACTTATGGTAAAGGAACGGTCATGAAAATGAGCGACCAAGCCGTGCAAGATGTAGAGGCAATTTCTTCTGGTTCTTTAGGATTAGACTTAGCTTTAGGAGTTGGTGGTTACCCAAGAGGAAGAGTCATTGAGATATATGGACCAGAATCTTCTGGTAAGACTACCCTTACGCTTCATGCTATTGCAGAAGCTCAAAAGGCTGGAGGTATCGCTGCTTTTATTGATGCTGAACATGCCTTTGATAGAACTTATGCTAGAAATCTAAATATAGATATAGATAACCTTATCATATCCCAGCCAGATCATGGTGAGCAAGCTCTTGAAATTACTGAAAACTTGATTCGCTCTGGAGCAATCGATATTATTGTAATTGACTCTGTAGCAGCCTTAACTCCAAAGAGTGAAATTGAGGGTGAAATGGGAGATTCCAAAATGGGACTTCACGCCAGATTGATGTCTCAGGCTTTAAGAAAGATGACGTCAACCATTAGTAAAACCAATTGTACTGTGATTTTCATTAACCAATTGAGAGAAAAAATTGGAGTGATGTTTGGAAATCCAGAAACCACAACCGGCGGTAATGCCTTGAAATTTTATGCTTCTGTAAGATTAGACATTAGAAGATCTACGCAGATTAAAAATGCCAATAGTGAGGTGATGGGTAATAAAACACGCGTCAAGGTGGTGAAGAACAAAGTAGCTCCACCCTTCAAAATGGCAGAATTTGACATCATGTATGGAACAGGAATTTCTAAAATTGGTGAAATCATAGATATTGGGGTTGATTATGAAATCATTAAAAAAGCAGGATCTTGGTTTAGTTACGAAGATACCAAGCTTGGTCAAGGTCGTGATGCTGTAAAAACCCTATTACTGGATAATCCAGAATTGATGGAAGAATTAGAAGTGAAAATAGTGGAAGCTATAAGAGTAGCAAAATCTGAAGATTAAATTCGTGTGCATTACGTAAAACAAAAAAGCCGATGACATGTCATCGGCTTTTTTATTTGTTTAGAGATGACGCAACCTAATTGAAATAATTACGTCTATTAATTAATTAAATGAATGTCAATGAAAATTTTAAGTAAGCTTTTTATATTTAGTTTTTTGGTTTCAATTATCCTGGTAAGCTGTGACGTAAGTGATGACGGTTTTATTCAAACTTCTCAAGTTTCCCCGATTTTGGATGTTGTAGTACCAGATACTATGGTGACAGGTGAGACATATTCGCTTGAAATCACTTATCAAAGAGATTCCAACTGTCATACTTTATCAACATTTGATACAGCAAAACAAGGAGATTCATTGCTTTTTGTAAGAGCAATTACTCTATTCAATCAAACCTCTACCTGTAATGAAATTGCCGAAGGAGTTCCTGTTGAAATAGATTTCACTAATAACTTTGAATCAAACTTTAGGTTTAAATTTTTGAATAGTAGGGATAGTATTGGAGATCCTGTATATTTGGATAGAGATATCGTAGTGATTGGAGATTAATACATGGAATTAAAAAATCTAATAAAGCGTTGTAAACAAAACGACATTGCGTCACAAAAGCTTTTGTACGAGATGTTTGCTGATGTGCTTTTTAGTATTTCTTTAAAATATTCCAGAAATTATTCTGAAGCTGAAGACAATTTACAGGATGCATTTATTACAATTTTTGAAAAAATCCATCAGTTTCAGCACAAAGGTTCTTTTGAGGGTTGGCTTAAACGGATCACCGTTAATATATGTTTGCAGAGATATCGAAAGCAGAAAGTTTTTGAACTGGTTAACGAAGAAGCGCTTAAGGCTGAAGACGTTTATGTAGAAGATCAAAGCTATTCCTTGCAGTTTCTTTTGAATTGTATTCAAACTCTTCCTGATCGATATAGAATGGTATTTAACCTGTATACTCTTGATGGATTTTCACATAAAGAGATAGCAGCAAAGCTTCAAATCACAGAAGGAACTTCCAAGTCAAATCTTTCCAGAGCTAAAGAAATTTTACGAAGAAAGATTAGTGAAGCGAATGACGATGAGACGTATCCTTATAAAATAGATCACAATTAAATGAAATCTTCTAAACCTATAGAGCGGTTATTTCAAGAAGGTCTAAAAGACTTTCAGGCTTCGCCATCTCAAAAAGTTTGGGATGGAATCGAAGAGAAACTAACAGATAAAAAGAACCGAAGACGATTTATCCCTTTCTGGTGGCAAGTGGCTTCAGTCGCTGCCATCTTGTTGATATTTAGTTCTATCGGTGCTTATTACAATAGCTCTCTAGGCACCACTCCATCAATCACATCAAAAGAAAACTCAAGTATAAGATCCACTTCAAATTCTTTAGAAGTTATCCCAACTCGGTATCGATTTTCATCAGTCAATGAAAACATATCAACTTTTGAAAAGTCAATAGAAAACCGTCTTGCGTTTCAAATTACTGAGCCTCAGAAAAAAACAATTTCAACTTCACAAACAAAATTTTGGCCATCAGGTTCTGTTGAAAATACTCGACTTGCACAAAGTTCCCCTTTATCCGTTAATCAATTGAATACACTTTCAGTAAAGGCGTTTTCTGAAAATAGGTTAGCGCCTACCCTTATCGATGATAAAGCTGAGGATAATTCAATTTTGGATGATAAAGTGAATAAGAAAAAATCTTTGTTTGATGCTATAGAAGAAGATAATCTTCTAGCTATAGAAAATGATAATTCAGTAGATAGACCCTGGGAAGTA
The DNA here is from genome assembly GCA_964577705.1 of uncultured Mesohalobacter sp. Classification (GTDB taxonomy): domain Bacteria; phylum Bacteroidota; class Bacteroidia; order Flavobacteriales; family Flavobacteriaceae; genus Psychroflexus. The sequence continues at coordinate 21,767 of CAZOAD010000031.1, read as the reverse complement.
AAGCCAAATGTAGCTCCAGTATTTATGAATTCTTTAAATGGGGGTAACCCTATAGAGCCAAGTCTTCAAGGAAAGACGTCCAGTAATGCAAATGTTTCTTTTGGTGTAAATGTAGCCTATGCTATCAACAAAAAAGTAAAAATAAGAACTGGCGTAAACCAAGTAGCGATGGGGTATAATACCCAAGATGTAATATTGTCTGCGACCTCTTCGTCCTTTAGATCGGAGAGTTCTGGAAATCTTAATGTTAAAAATGACCTTATAGGTGATGTTGCTTTGATCTCCGCAAGCAATAGAAGTGGCTTAAATGAGTCCATGGGAGAAATTAATTCTCCATCAAACTTGAGTCCAGTAGGTGCTATAAATCACGAATTAGGCTTTGTAGAAGTTCCTCTCGAGGTCGAATACGCTCTCATCGATAAAAGAATAGGGGTACATGTGCTTGGTGGTGCAAGTACTTACTTATTGAATAACAATGAAATTTTCTTTGAGGACAATGGTCGTTCCTCTAGTATCGGAGAAGCAGATAATCTCAACTCCTTTAGTTTTAGTGCTAACTTAGGGGTAGGTATGGACTATAATTTTTCTGAAACAGTTTCTTTTAATTTAGAGCCTAAGTTTATGTATCAAATCAATACATTTCAGAACAATACCTCCAATTTTCAACCTTATTTTTTCGGTATTTATTCAGGCATAAAATTCAAATTTTAAAAATATATTTTTCAAAATAGACTTAGCTTGTTGCTCATGTAAGTAAAAAAATTAACTTTGTTTATATGAGAGTTGAAGGTTATATACAACAATTACTATACAGATATGAGTGTGTCATAGTGCCTGGTTTTGGTGCATTTGTCACCCAAAAGAATACAAGCATATACAACTCCAGGGTTCATAAATTTACTCCTCCTACCAGAAGCATTACTTTTAATAAAGCGATTCAAAATCACGACGGACTGTTAGCAGAAACCATTGCTAAAGGAGAATCTATGGATTTTGAAAGTGCTAAACATAAGATTCAACTCTTCGTCAATGATTTTCAGACTGCACTGCAAGTTGATCGTGCCATAGAAATACCTAAACTAGGGACATTTTACTTGGACCAAGAGGATAAATTATCCTTTGAGCCATTGGATAAAATCAATTATTTTGTAGACTCTTTTGGTTTAGATGAAATGACTTTAGCTGAAATTTCTAATCCGGTTTCTGAAAATAATAGTCAGGCTGATGAAAAGGAAAAGCTAAGGTCGCTTGAACCCAAAACTGCAGAACGAGAGATTACACCAGTTTACCACTCAGAAGACAAGCAAAAAAGGCCTTATTTAAGATATGCAGCGGTAGGTGTTATCGCTTTAAGTTTGGCGAGTTTGGCTGGTTTATACCAATACAACAATTACGTTATTTCCTATAACGATACTGAATCTCAAAAAGCTGAATCACTCTTGCAGGAAAGAATTCAAAGTGCAGAATTTAGCTACACCTTGCCAGAATTACCGCTAAACACTGCCAAAGTTGAAACCCTTTTACCAAGATATCATATTATAGCAGGCGCTTATCGCATAGAAAGTAACGCTAAGAAAAAGGTTGAACTTTTAAAAGCAAAAGGGTATGACGCTGTTATAATTGGTAAGAACTCCTATGGTTTGCATCAAGTAGCCTTTTCGAGTTATGTTCAAAAATGGGAAGCTTTACAACACTTAAGAAAAATTAAGGCTATAGAAAATCCAGAGGCCTGGTTGTATGTTAAGCAACTTTAAGCTGGGATTAACACTACAAAACCTATCTTTGCAAAAAAAATAAATGGAAGTAAAGCATCCTGAAGATTCCAAAACTATCCTTACGGATTTAGTTCTACCAAGTGAAACCAATCCACTCAATAATTTGTTTGGCGGAGAGCTTTTGGCTAGAATGGATCGGGCAGCAAGTATAGCCGCTAGAAGGCATTCAAGGAGGATTGTAGTCACGGCTTCTGTCAACCACGTTGCGTTTAACAAAGCAGTTCCCCTAGGAAGTGTTGTGACTGTAGAAGCTAAAGTTTCTCGAAACTTTAAAACGTCCATGGAGATATTTTTGGACGTTTGGATAGAGGACAGAGAGAGTGGAAGAAGATCTAAAGCCAACGAGGCTATTTACACTTTTGTAGCCGTAGACGATACAGGAAATCCTGTACCTGTACCAAAATTAGAGCCTCAAACCAAATTAGAAAGAGAAAGATATGAGGCAGCGCTGAGACGTAAGCAATTGAGTTTAGTTCTCGCAGGTAAAATGAAACCTAAAGACGCTACCGAGCTTAAAGCTTTATTTGAAAACGATAAATAATTATATATGTACGAAGTAATACAGATTGTTCATTCCTATTGGGCCTATTTAGTAGTTTTGGTTCTCACTTTGGCTGCCTTTAATGCCATCATCAAGACTCTAGGAAAAAAACCATTTGGACCTCAAGATTTTAGAATTTCTTTATTTACCCTTATTGTGTCACACATCCAATTGCTAATAGGGATTGTGCTCTATTTTGTAAGCCCTTACCTTAACGCCTTTTCAGAAGTGGGTATGAAAGGCGTTATGGGAGACAGTACATTGAGATTGTATCTTGTGGAGCATCCACTTACTATGATAGTAACTATTGTACTTATCACGGTAGGTTATAGCAAACACAAAAAGAAATTGGCCTCTAATAAAAAATTCAGGACCATCGCTATCTTTTATGCTTTAGCCCTCCTACTGATGTTGTCTAGAATTCCTTGGAATGCTTGGCTATAACTTATAACTAGTAAGTATTTTTTAATTAAATAAAAAGCCCTTTGAATTGAATCAAAGGGCTTTTTTACAATGTCATAAACTTAATGCTTAAGCTTCAAATGGTTGTATATGAACAAAAGACTTATCGTCTTTAGTTTTCTTAAAATGTACAATACCATCAACTTTAGCATGTAAGGTATGATCTTTTCCAGCATATACATTATCGCCAGGTTTGTGAGCAGTTCCTCTTTGTCTCACAATAATATTACCAGCGGTAGCAGGCTGTCCTCCAAAAATCTTCACGCCAAGACGTTTTGATTCTGATTCTCTTCCGTTTTTCGAACTTCCAACACCTTTCTTATGTGCCATGATGTTTAGTTTTTGTAATTATGTTACTTACTTAATAATTCAATTAATTCAGCTTTTTTCAAAGCGGAATATCCTTCAAGGCCTCTTTCTTTAGCCATTTCTTTTAGCTCAGCAACAGTGTGCTTGCTTAAATCTGTAGTAGTTTCTTTAGCTTCTACTTTTTTCTCTACCTTTTTTGGTTCTTCTTTTTTCTTAGAAGTAGTGGTAGATTTTTTAGAACCACCAGAAACTGATATGTCTCCAATGTGGATTTCTGTAAGATATTGACGGTGGCCATTTTTCTTACGGTATCCTTTTCTTCTTTTCTTTTTGAAGACAATAACTTTGTCTCCTTTCAAGTGCTTAACGACTTTTGCGCTAACAGAAGCACCATCTATAGCTGGGGCGCCAAGAGTAATGTTGTCACCGTCTGCATGTAAAAGAACTTTATCAAAAGATACACTAGCACCTTCTTCTTCTTTTAAACGATGAACAAACACTTTCTGGTCTTTCGCAACTTTGAATTGCTGCCCTGCTATCTCTACAATTGCATACATAGTGTTTAGTTATTTAATTTTTACTAAATAGTTTGCAAATATAGTATTTTAAAAATAACTGTCAACAAAATATTTATGTTAGACTTTTACTCTTTTAATTTATGCTTGAAGAGTTGCATAAAGGAAAGCGTAAGGACAATACTTGTGGCCAATCCAGATAATAATACAGTAAAACTGAAAACACCTACCCCTATATTATAAGATTTAGAAAAGGTTTCAGCAATCTTACTTATGAAGTCCGGATCTATTTCTGTAACGTATACTGCCATGAATGCTGTAAAGATGATTGTAGCTAAAAATCCGGTAACAATACCAGCCTGAAATCCTGAAGTGTAAGAATAGTTGGATTTTAATTCTATCCTTTTATATCTTATGGCTTCATAAATAGCAAAACCAGTTATAACTCCATTAAACAAACTAAAAAACGGGTTGGTATGAAGACCAAATAGAGATAATACCAAAAAATAAGCTATAAGTGATGAAGTTAAAGCTATTCCAAATCTTACTGAAAGTACAAATCGACTCATGAGGTAGTTTTATTTGCTAATATATTAAAATTACGAGTTGATATGAATTTTACGGATGAATTAATAAAGTCTTAAGGATTTTAAATTATTAAAAAGAGGTGAAGAATACTGTAACAATTTTCATATTTTTAGACTTGTATAATATAATCAAAACTAAACAGAAATGACTAAGACTATTATGTTATCGGTTTTTGTGTTTTTCATCTCCTTAGCCCATGCGCAAAAGGTGGAGTTCACAGAATACGACCTGGACAATGGCTTGCATGTAATTCTACATCAAGACAACACAGCGCCTGTGGTTACAGTGGGTGTAATGTATCACGTAGGAGCTAAAGACGAACAGCCTGGAAGAACCGGCTTCGCTCATTTCTTTGAACACTTGTTGTTTGAAGGAACAGAAAACATTGAACGTGGTAAATGGTTTGATATCGTATCGGCCAATGGTGGAAGTAATAATGCCAACACTACTCAAGACCGCACCTATTATTACGAAACTTTTCCTTCCAATGCCTTAGAATTGGGCTTATGGATGGAATCTGAACGCATGCTTCATCCTGTCATCAACCAAATTGGAGTGGATACTCAAAATGAGGTTGTAAAAGAGGAGAAGCGTTCTAGAATTGATAATGCTCCTTATGGAAAAGTGATTTATTCAACGGGTATAAATCCTTATATGTTCGAAAAGCATCCTTATAAAAATTCAGTAATCGGAACTATGGAAGATCTTGATGCAGCTAAGCTTCCAGAATTTAAAGCTTTTTTTGATAAATATTACAATCCTAATAACGCCACTTTAGTGGTAGCGGGTGATATAGATATCTCTGAAACCAAGAAGATGATCAAAGATTATTTTGCTCCTATTCCTTCTGGACCAGACGTAGAGAGAGTCGATATAATGGAAGATCCAATCGAAGAAAAAATTACGGCAACAGATTACGACAGTAATATACAATTACCACTTACTGCTCTAGTTTATAGAACACCGTCTATGAAAGATAGAGATGCTTATGTACTTGATATGATTTCTTCAGTGTTGACTGATGGTAAAAGCTCAAGGATGTATAAAAGAATGGTGGATGATGAAAAAATTGCTCTTCAAGTTTTAGCTTTTGCAAGAAGTCAAGAAGACTATGGAACTTATTTAATTGGAGCATTACCATTGGGTGAAACTGAACTTTCGAAATTGAGAGCAGTAATGGATGAAGAAATTAATAAACTTAAAACTGAACTAATCTCAGAAAGAGAATATCAGAAACTACAAAACAAATTTGAAAATAGATTTGTAAACTCAAACTCCAGTATTCAAGGGATTGCGTCTTCTTTAGCCACCTATCAAATGCTTTACGGAAATACAAATTTAATCAACGAGGAAATTGAAATTTACAGAAGCATCACCAGAGAAGAGATCAAAGAGGTAGCTAACAAATACTTGCAAGAGAATAAAAGACTTGAGTTAGATTATTTACCAGAACCAAACGAATAATACAATGAAAATGAAAAACATAATTGCAATACTTATCGTATGCTTGGTTGGCACCAGCATGTCTGCACAAATTGACAGATCGCAAATGCCAAAACCAGGACCTGCTCCAAAAATTAATATTGGAGAACCTGAAACTTTTAGTCTTAGCAATGGCTTAAAAGTTCTTGTCGTAGAAAATGATAAACTTCCGAGAGTTTCTGCTAGACTTATTTTAGACAATAAGCCTTTTACAGAAAAGAAACCAGGCACCCAGCAAATGGTTGCTAGCCTTTTGGGAACTGGTACAGAAAAAACCAACAAAGATGAATTTAATGAAGAAATCGACTTTCTTGGAGCAAATATAAGTTACGGTTCTGAAAGTGCTTTTGCGAGTTCCTTATCCAAATTTTTCCCAAGAGTATTGGAATTAATGGCCGAAGGTGCCCTAATGCCAAAATTTACTCAAGAAGAATTTGATAGTGAAAAGGCAAAGCTGATTGAGGGACTAAAGTCAACTCAAAAGGATGTGAGCACTATTGCTAATAGGTTAAGCAGTAGCCAAGCTTATGGTTCTAACCATCCGTATGGTCAATACGTATCTGTAGAAACAGTTGAAAGTATCACATTGGACGATGTTCAAAATGTATACAGAAACTATTTTGTTCCTGAAAATTCTTATTTGGTTCTGGTTGGTGACATCACCAAAAAAGACGCTAAGAAAATTGTAAAAGATGCTTTTGGGAAATGGAAAAAGGCTACTCCTCCTAGCACATCTATTCCAGCTGTAAAACCAGCTCAGTACACTCAAATCAACTTTGTGGATATGCCAAATGCAGTACAAAGTGAGATCATAGTTCAAAATACAGTAGATCTAAAAAAAGCAGATCCGGATTATTTTCCTGTTATTGTTATGAATCAAATTCTAGGTGGAAGCTTTGGAAGTTACCTCAACATGAATTTGAGAGAAGACAAAGGCTACACTTACGGAGCCAGATCTAGTGTTGGTGATAGCAGATATGCTTCTGCATTTCAAGCTTCTGCAAGCGTTAGAAATGCAGTGACAGATAGTGCTGTGGTTGTTTTTATGAAAGAGATCGATAGAATAAGAACAGAAAAAGTAGATGCAGATAAGCTTAAAGACGTCAAGAAAAAATTTGCTGGGTCTTTTGTGATGAGACTGGAACAGCCCTCAACCATCGCCAACTACGCACTGGAAATTGAAACTGAAAATCTGCCTAAGGATTTCTACGAGACTTATCTCGAAAAAATTAACGCTGTAACACAGGAAGATGTTCAAAGAGTGGCAAAAAAATATCTGAAAACCGATCAGATGCAGATCGTAATTGCAGGAAAAGGTTCTGAAGTTGTTGAAAATCTTGAGAAAGTAGAATTCAAGGGTAAGAAAATTCCAGTGTTATATTTCAATAAAGAGACTGAAAAAGTTGACAAACCAGAATTCAAAAAAGAATTACCAGAAGGCGTGACTGTAGAAACGGTTTACAATGACTACATCCAGGCTATTGGAGGTAAAGAAACTTTATCTAAAGTCAATTCTATGATGATGAAAGGCAATGCCAGCGTTCAAGGTATGTCGATATCATTTACTAGTAAAGCGGCTAAAGGAGGCAAGTCTCTTACCCTAGTTGAGATGAATGGAATGACATTGAGCAAGCAAGTGTTTGATGGAGAGAAAGGCTATGCTGCTGCTCAAGGCCAAAAGATGGATATGACAGAGCAACAAATCAAAGACACTAAGGTGACTTCAGGATTATTTCCAGAGCTTACTGTTAATGAAGGTGCAGAACTTGTTGGGATTGAAAATGTAAATGGAGAAGACGCCTATGTGGTAAAACTTACCGATAATGTAAGAGAATTTTACAGTACTGAAACTGGTTTAAAAGTAGGAACAGAAACCACAGTTGAACAGATGGGGCAAAAAATGACCTCAATGATCTCTTACTTGGATTATCAAGAAAAGAATGGAGTGATGCTACCGATGATGTTGAGCCAAAATTTAGGCCCTCAAACTATTGAAATCAAAATGGAAGAAGTGAAATTTAATGAAGGAGTTAGCGATGCTGATTTCAAATAAGTTTCGTTCTGTTTTATAGAATCTTAAATCCCGCCTCAGAGCGGGATTTTTTTATACTAGAAGTTTAACGGCTTTTACAATAACACTTTCAACACTTGTTTTTTTTGAAATAAAGACGAGATCGGTATGCAGCTTAGCTTGCTTAGCTGTGGTTGTCCCGATGCAAATCACTTTAGCTTTTGAGTCTGGATTGCCTTCAAAAAAACTTTTCACTCCGGAGGGGCTAAAACACAACACAGCATCAAACGCTCTCCTGAAGGATTTTGGCGTCTCAATAGTGTCGTAAGTGAAGACTTCTTTTAAGTTGACTTTTGCTTTATTAAGTAATTCAGAAAGTTCTGGCCTCCTCTTTAAACTCCCGAAATATGTAAACGTATGCTTTGAATAATTGGCGATGAGGTGTTGAGCGAGTTCTATACCATTTTCAGCGATAAATTTGACTTCAAAGCCAAAAGATTTCAGTCTCAAAGCTGTTTTTTCACCCACACAATAACAACTTCCAATCTTAAATTCTTTGATAAAGTCAACTGTTGTTTGACTTGTAATAATCACATGCTCATATTTTTCTTCTGAAATTGATTCAGGTAGTTTTAATGCTTTGGTTTGTATGGCATTGTACTCGGTAAGGCTAAGATTAGCGTTGAGAAGGAGATTTTTTTGAGAAGGAGATAGTAGTTTTGTAGAAAGAACAGAAGCCATATTATAGGACTTTTCTAAGCTCTGACATCAATCGATCCCCGCCTTGCTTCAGTATATGTTCTGCGCAGCGTTTCCCAAAACCATCCGCTTGTTCCAAAGGTGTGGTTTCTTCAATAGTATAGCTTTCTTTTCCATCTAGGCTAAACAACCCAGCCTTTAGACTCAGTTTATTACCTTCAACAACTGCTATAGCTCCAATAGGAGCTGTACAGCCACCTTCAAGTGTTTTAAGGAACTCTCGCTCAACTTTCACAGCTAAAGCAGTTTCAGTATGGTTAATAGGCTCTAGAGCAGATTTACATCTAGAATTTGAATCCATAGTGACCACCAGCATTGCTCCCTGAGCTGGGGCTGGAATCATCCAATCGAGTTCGATGTGATTTTCTGGCTTTAGGTTGATGCGTTCCAGTCCGGCTGCGGCGAAAATAGCTCCAGCCCACGAATTGTCTTGTAGTTTTTGTAAGCGTGTATTGACGTTTCCTCTTAAATTGACTACATCATGGTTTGGGTATCTACTCAGCCATTGGGCTTTTCGCCTCAAGCTTCCTGTCGCAATTGTAGTTGGTGAAGAAAAATCTTGTTGTCCTTTGTGGATAAGAATATCACTGCTGTTGGCCCGAGGTAAAACCGCCGCTTCTACAACCCCCTTCGGTAAGGCTGTAGGAACGTCTTTCATAGAATGTACGGCGATATCGATATCACCTTTGATGAGAGCTACATCCAAGGTTTTTGTAAAAATTCCAGTAATCCCCATTTCATATAGGGGCTGCTCAAGGTTGAGATCTCCGGTAGATTTTACAGGCTTGAGAATGGGATGATAACCTTCATCTTCTAGAAGTGATTTTACTTTATGAGCTTGCCATAAGGCCAACTCACTATCACGAGTTCCTATCCGTATAGTTTTTGACATAAGTAAATAAAGTTATAGGAGGCTAAAGTTAAGACTAGTCAGATTCTGTTTCCAATTCGAATACTTTTTTCAATAAAGCAATACTATCTTCAGTAGAACCATTGGCGCTTCTCAAATGACTCGCAAAACTACGGGTGATTTTATGGATAACACGATCGCTTATGATTTCTGCCTGTTCTTTGTCAAACTGATCGTTTTTCTTGCCTTGATAATCCAGCTCTTCTTCTTGAAAAATTTTGAACTTTGCCTTTAAAGCTTTTATCGTTGGGGCAAATTTTCTGGTGTCCAGCCATTCGTTAAATTCTAACTTAACTTCTTCAATGATAGCTTCAGCATCGGGAATGAAAGCTTTACGTTTGGATAAGGTTTCGTCTGTAAGCTGAGATAAATAATCTAAGTGAAGTAACTTCACGTTATTCATACCTTCCACATCTTCAGCAACATTCTTTGGAATAGAAAGATCCAACACCAAAAGATCTTTCTTAGGGTAAATCAATTCTTTGGTAATCGTTGGAGACTGTGCTCCAGTGGCAACTATTAAGATATCAGTAGAACGTATTTCAGATTGTAATTCAGAAAAATCTTTGACGATCAAATTGAATTTACCAGCAATTTCTTCAGCCTTATCCTTAGTTCTATTGATCAGAGTAATATTTTTATTACTAGTATGTTTTACTAGATTTTCGCAGGTATTACGACCGATTTTACCTGTGCCAAACAGTAAAATCTTTTTATCGGAAACTTGGTTGGTGTGATCTAAAATGTACTGAACCGAGGCAAAGGAAACCGAAGTTGCACCTGAAGATATTCTAGTTTCATTTTTGATTCTGCGACTTGCCTGAATAACAGAATTGACCAACCTCTCCATGAAGTGATTGATCATCCCTTTTTTCTTTGATAGTGAAAAAGCGGATTTAATTTGACTTATGATTTCAAAGTCACCAAGGATTTGACTATCTAAACCACCACCCACACGAAACATATGATTGATAGCAGCTTTATTTTCTAAAATATAACCACTTTGATTAAAAGTAGCTTGATCTCCAATACTAAACTCACACAGCAAATCTATAAGCACCTCAGCTTGATCTGCAAATGCGTAAACCTCTGTTCTGTTGCAAGTAGAGGAGGTAACAACTGAAGTAAGACCAATAGATTTAGCTTTGTCTAGCAGAGCTTTTCTTTGGTCGATATTCAAATTAAATTTACCTCTGGTCTCTGCATCTGCTTTTTGATAGCTAATGCCTATGACGTAGAAGTTTTTATGTTTAGAGACGTTATATTTTTGCATTCTAGTGTTCCAAAATAATGGAGTACAAAATTAGAGCATAAGCATAGTTAAAAGTAACGCTATAAGTTCCTTTTTTGTCGTTTGACGTATTTTTATCTTAAATCTGATAAATATCAGCTCAATTCAGTATTTTTGTAACCATAGTAACGAATTAGAGCTACTCTAATTAGAACAATTCTAAATAATAAGTGTCCGCGTATGGCTTTGATGTCAGGAAAAAATATCGCTAGAGGTTCAGAACAATTTATAGAGATTGAAGAAGGGATCTCCATATTATCTATCAAAAACGACTCTGAATACGAAGAATGCATCACTCATAATATAAGTGCCGACTTTATTCAGTTTCACTTTTGTGTGAAAGGGGAGATCAAGTTCAATTTTAATGAAGGACGGTACGCACTCAACATCAAAGAAGATAGTTCATTATTGCTTTACAATCCAGAAAGAGATTTGCCGATTAATCTTGAAGCCTCTAAAGAATCCTGGTCGGTTTCCATTTTGATTTCTATCAAAAAACTCCACACGTTATTTTCTGCAGAAGCCAATTATATCGATTTCTTAACTGAAGACAATCGGGATAAAAAATTCTATAAAGAAGTCCAGCTTACACCAGCAATGGCAGTAATTTTAAGCCAGATTTTGAATTTCAATCTCCATCCTTCAGTGAGGAAGATATACCTGAAAGGCAAAGCCTATGAATTAATAGGCCTTTATTTTAATAGACCTGCCGAAGCTGATATTGAACAATGTCCGTTTTTGGATGATGAGGATAACGTGAAAAAAATTAAGCTAGCCAAAAGCATAATTCTTCAAAGAATGACAGAGCCGCCAACACTTCAAGCACTTGCTGATGAAGTTGGTTTGAGCTTAAAAAAACTTAAAGAAGGATTTAAAGAGATTTATGGGGACACCGTATTCTCTTTCCTTTTTGACTATAAAATGGACTATGCAAGAAAACTGCTTGAAAAAGGGCAACATAATGTAAATGAAGTCGGTCTAAGTATTGGTTACTCTACAGCAAGTCATTTTATTTCAGCCTTTAAAAAGAAGTTTGGAACCACACCTAAGAAATATATTCAGGGCTAACTTACTTAAGAATAACTCTTTTGTTGGTGATTTGGACACCACGGAGCACATCATTACAAAACATATAGCCTTCCAAATCTATAAAATAAGTTTCTACAACAGTTCCTTTCAAATCTTTTAAGCTTCCTAATAATAAAAAGTAAGCTGTAGGGGAAGTGTAAAGAGGTGTTTCAGTTTCAGCCTCGGTATTTATAAGAATATTATAAGATTGGAAGCGGTGAATTAAGGTATCTTTTGGTGTGATACGAATATGCTTAAGCCTTTTTTCACTTAGGATGGTGTCTTTGACTTTGTCCAGGCGAAATTGACTTCTAGCCTCTCTTACAGATGCAGAAATGGATGGAACGCTTTGTCTGTAGCCCATCATCACTATATTAGCTCCAACAAACGGATATTTTAAAAACTGATTATACGCCGTGTATTTTCCATAATTTATCAAATCTACATAAGCAATATCACCCTCGGTATTATTAAAATTCATAAATGAAGTATTATCAGCATTGAAGCCGTAGTAGACCTTGTCTGAAATTACTGTTCCTATGGGGTGTTGACATTCCCGATGCTCGTAGAGGTAAATTCTGTTGTAAAATAATTTGTCTTGACTATATGTATTTTCGCCAAGCGAAAATAAAACTAACAAGAGCAGTACATATTTATACTTCATAGATGATTATTTTACTGAAATGAATGTTGAATTATTATCATAAAATCGCCAAGGTAACTTTGCATCTTCACCCGCATAATCTATACCAATTCTTGTTGTTTCTATGACATCAGAAACTTTGCGACCGGTGTCTTCTATCCAGATTTGATTCTCATTAAGGTTTATGCCGTTATGGGTTTTAGTAATGCCAAGGGCCTTGGTTAAATTGCCGGGGCCTGAGCTCAAGGCTTTATCAGTTTTAGATTTTCCGCGCCGTTCTTGCATGGTTTCGATTCCATGAGTGGGTTCTATGGCCCTTATCAATATGGCATCGGCATTGCCTTGGGTGTTGGTCACAATATTAAACAGATGATGTATACCATAACACAAATACACATAAGCTATTCCACCAGATTCGTACATAATTTTAGTTCGTTCTGTAAATCTGCCTAGATGTGCATGACAGGCTTTATCTCCACTTCCTGCATAAGCTTCAGTTTCAGTAATAAAACCAGAGGTCGTCACACCATCAATCCTGGTACTCAATCTTTTTCCTAAGAGGTCTTTGGCAAGAAAAACGACATCCGATTGTTCAAAAAAGGCTTTGGGAAGTATTTTAGACATGATCTGAATTTCAATTTAAAATAACTAAATTTAATTTTGAAAGCAGAGTAAACTATGAAAATTTTAATGTTCTTTTTAATTATAACATCAGCTATGGCGCAGGAAAAAACTCTATATGACTTCAAGTCCAACCAAAGTATAAATGACTGGTTGATTGTGAATGATGGCGTTATGGGAGGACGTTCTCAAAGTGAAATCTACCAGAGCTCCGAGGGTCATGCTGTTTTTGAAGGCCGGATCTCTTTAGAAAATAATGGAGGTTTTGCTTCAGTAAGACACCGTTTATCTATAAATAATATTCAATCTTTCACTTATGTCAATTTAAGAGTTAAGGGCAAGCCATCTACCTTTCAATTCAGAATCAAAAAAAATAATAGCGACTCTTATTCTTATATTCAGGAATTTGAAGTGACTTCGGAATGGAATACTGTGCGCTTAAAACTTTCTGATTTTTACCCGCGATTTAGAGGAAGAAGCTTAAATTTACCCAATTTTGAAGCCGACAGTATTGAAGAGATTGCTTTACTAATAGGCAATAAGAAAAAAGAAGTATTTAAATTAGAAATTGATAAAGTCTATTTATCCAAATAAAACATATGACAGAAGCTGATAAAAAATTTGTGGACAACTGGGAGAAAATAAAAAGTCAGGGCAAAATAAAATATATTGTCAAGCACGGTGTAGGTTTTGGTATCGTGATTTTTGTAGTCAATCTTTTACTCAATTACTGGGACAAATGGGGACAGCTTAGCAACACCGATTTTTTTGTCCAATTAGCCATTTCCATTATTGTAGGTGGAGGAATTTATGGCCTTTTCTCCTGGTCTTTGAATGACTTTATCTACCGTAAGAAACTGAAGGATAATTAGAATCGAACTCGTGGACTGTTTGACTGGCTGACCAGTTCACCAGTAAACCGGTTGACTAGACCACCGGTCAACTGGTTTATTCTGGAATCATAGCTTTCAAATCCTCCAACGTATTCGCATCTTCAATTTTCTTATCCTGTCGCCAGCGCAAAATTCTAGGAAATCGAGTAGCGATACCACTTTTATGACGCTTTGATTCGGCAATGCCTTCAAAGGCAATTTCAAACACATGTTGATGTTCTACACTCCTTACGGGACCAAAACGCTCAATGGTATTTTTCTTGATCCAGGCATCTACTTTTTTGAACTCCTTATCGGTCAATCCAGAGTAGGCTTTTGCGAAAGTGACCAGCTCCGTTTTATTATCATTCCACAAAGCAAAAGTGTAATCTGTAAACAAATTACTTCTTCTACCGTGCCCGCGCATAGCATACGTGAGTACCGCATCAATGCTAAAGGGGTCTGACTTCCACTTCCACCAATCCCCTTTTTTACGTCCTACGCCATAGCTAGAATCAGCCTTTTTGATCATCAGTCCTTCAGACTTGATGTCTCTTGCTTTCTCCCGTTCTTTTGCCATGTCTTCCCAGGAGGAAAACCGCATGGTTTCAGAAAGATGAAAAGGTTTTATACGGGAGGAATACTTCTCAAAAAGTTCATCAAGGATTTCTCGTCGGTGTTCAAAAGGAGTTGACCGGATGTCTTCTCCTTTATATTCCAAAATGTCGTAAGCTTTTAAGATAACGGGTAACTTCTTCAATAGCGCTTTGCTTACATTTTTACGACCTATACGGGTCTGCAAGTCTTTAAAATCTCCGATGCTATCACCTGGATAGGGTAAAATCTCACCATCCAAAACAGTACCGTCCGGAAGAACCTCCGTAAACGCTTCAAATTCTGGATATTTATCGGTGACCAGCTCCTCACCCCGACTCCAGACAAATAACTGCCCTTTTCTTACAATCAGTTGAGAGCGGATACCATCCCATTTGTGTTCGGCGATCCACTCCTTTGGATTACCCAGTTCCGAAGCTTCGTTCTCTATGGGATAAGCCAAATAAAACGGATAAGGCTTGGACAGATAATCCGCTTCATTCTCTTCCAAAATCAATTCAGAATAGGAGATTTTGTTGGGATCCCAATTTCCCATGAGCTTAAATGCCAGAATATCTTCATCGATGCCTGTAGCTTTGGAAAGCGCACGCGTCATCAATTTCTGACTTACACCTATCCTAAATCCACCGGTTATCAATTTAGTAAATACAAAGCGTTGGTAATAGTTAAGCTGACTCCAGTTCTCAATGAGGTATTCTTTTTTCTCCTCTTCGGATTTTGGTTTAAGCCGAAGTATTTCCTGTAAATACTGGCTTAGGCTTTTCTCGGTAGTCTTGACTTTTTCGGGAACGACCAAAGCTATGGTTTCTGCCAAATCCCCAACAATGTGGTAGGACTCTTCAAAAAGCCACAAAGGAATATCAGCCAACTCTGAAGCATAACCTCGTATTAAGGTGCTATTAACAGGTCGAGGTGGCCGTCTGTGTGATAATATAGCAATGGTCCATACTTTATCTGCGTCTGAAGCCTTTAAAAAATACTCACTCAGGGCTTCCACCTTTCTATTGGTTTTGTTTGTACTATCTATAGTTTTTACCAATTGAGCAAAATCCTTCATGCACCTCTATTCTGTAGTAAGATTTTCAGCAGAATCTTTTTGATTGAGACTCGTAGGAGAATTCGATTTTAAAAGTCTACTGATGTAAGAATCATTTTCGTTTGAAATTTTTTCAGCTAGATCGCTGCCAAAAAGGTGTCTGGCCATTGTTGCCTTCAGGTATTTTTCCAAAATATAACTTGTGCTCCCGAAATTATAATTCATGTTATAATCACCAAGATAGCGAGTGTACTTATCCAACACCTCTTCAGTAATCAGTGTTCTTTTCAAAAAATCCTTCTGTGAAAGTGAATTGTAGAATTTTCTATCTTCATCCAGAAGGTTAAAAATAAACCTATCCATGACCCCACCGTCGTACATAAACTTAATGTCCTGAACCGCTTGATTGGTGTCTCTTGGCACAAAAATATCTGGAATAATACCGCCACCACCATAAACCACTTTACCTTCTGGTGTTTCATACCTTAAGGAATCGTCAACATTGATACTGTCTTTATTAGTAAGCTCTCCGCTGGTGTAACGCTCCATGTATTTGGAATAGTAAGCATCACTGTTTCCATTTTCGTAAGGGCGTTGTATAGAGCGACCAGTTGGGGTATAATACCTGGCTACGGTTAACCTAACGGCGCTGCCATCACCAAGGTTCATTTCTCTTTGTACAAGGCCTTTACCAAACGATCGTCGGCCTATAATGGTGCCTCTATCGTTATCTTGTATTGCTCCCGCAACAATTTCACTTGCAGAAGCCGATTTTTCATCTATAAAGACATAAAGGTTTTGATTTTCGTACTCTCCGCGTTCACTGGAATAGGTTTCCTTTATATCGCCATTTTTGTTTTTGGTAAACAAAAGCAATTTACCATCGGCGATAAATTCATCCAGAATAAGCGTAGCTTGTTTTAAAAATCCGCCTCCGTTGCTTCTTAGGTCTAGAATCACACTCTTCATGTCTGGAGTAGCAAACTGTCTCATTTTGGATTTGAACTCAGAATAGGTGGACTCAGCAAAGCGATTAATTTTTATATAGCCTAAAGTATCATTTACCATATAGCCAGCATCTACACTAGCTAAAGGCACGACTCCTCTGTTGATTTCAAAATCTAATAAATCGTTGACGCCTAATCGCTTAACTTTTAAATTAACTTTAGAATTAGCCGGACCTTTCAGGATTTTAGTGAGAGAATCATTGCTCATATTCTTACCAAATAGCGGAATAGCATCTGCATATAAAATTCGGTCCCCAGCTTCGAGACCTGCTTTTTCTCCAGGCCCTTTTTCTAAAGTTCTTATCACAGCGATGGTATCTTTTATGGTATAAAAGCTTATTCCAATTCCTACGAAATCTCCACGCATATTGTCTTGAACAAAATCGTACTCCTGATTGGAAATGTAGGCAGAATGAGGATCCAGATTTTCCAGAATGGAGGTTACGGTAATATCTACAATACTATCCGTGTTCACTTCATCTACATATTCTTTATCGATGAAATTGATCAGTCTATTCAGCTTTTGGCGTTTGGCAGAAGAATTGGAAAAGGAATTGTCCTGGAAATTCAAAAGATCTCCCAGCAGAATTCCTGCGACAAAAACCACTGAAATAAGCAGTGGTAAAACTATTTTCATCCCCCTATTCATTCTTCAAGATCTTCTATGTGTTTTAATTTTACTCCCGCTTTTTCTAAGAAATCGATACCAGAGTTGTCTTTATAAGCTCGCTCATAAACCACCCGGATGATTCCGGCCTGATGTATCAGCTTACTGCATTCTTTACAAGGCGATAGCGTGATGTAAAGTGTAGCATTTTTGGAAGATTGAGTAGAAGCTGCAACTTTCAAGATGGCATTGGCTTCCGCATGAAGCACGTACCATTTAGTAAGGCCTTCGTCATCTTCACAAGCATTGTCAAATCCGCTTGGCGTTCCATTAAAGCCGTCTGAAATGATCATCCGGTCTTTGACGATAATAGCACCAACTTGCTTGCGCTTACAATGGGATAATTTACCCCATTCTCTTGCCATACGCAAGTAAGCTTTATCAAATTTAAGTTGTTTTTCTTTAGTCATTACAAAATAAATTCGAATATAAAACTAATGCTTCTTTACAAGCGTTAAGAAGCTGCTTAAATTTACTTAAACTCTAAAATATTGATTTTTATGTGGTTTAGAAAATCCAGTTGTCGGCTAGAATTGGAATTGTCATTCCTAAAACAATGGATGAAATAACAAGCACCCAGTCTCTTTTTGAAAATCTAAATATGTTCTGAACGACAAAACTCAAAAGTAAGACTACGAAAACCACCAAAATTTGAGCAAGTTCTATCCCCAAGGCAAACTCTACCAACATGAGAAAAATATTATCTGCACTCTTGGCTAGCATGTTGAAATAAGTTGAAAAACCAAAACCGTGTACCAACCCAAAGAAAAAGGTAATAAAGTAGAGCAGGTTGAGCTTGCCTTTTCCATGAGCTTTCCCTGATGTGAAAATATTATAAATCGCGGTAAAGAGGATACTCACCGGGATTAAAAATTCAATAACTGAACTATCTATTCTCAAAATATTATAAGCTGAAAGTGCTAAAGACAAGACATGTCCAATCGTGAAAAGAGTGACTAGCCAGATGACTTTTCTGCTTTGCTGAAAGGTGTAAGAAGCGACTAAAGCAGTGAGAAAAAGTACGTGATCGTAAGCATTCCAGTCTAACACATGTTCGAAACCCAGTTTAAGATAAAGCCAAAAGTCTTCCATTTATAACTTATTAAGTATAATTGACAAATTTAATTAAATATTGCTTCAGCATAAGAAGTAAAATCTCCAAACGTAAAAATAATAGACTTATGATTTCTACACGTCTGAAATTTGTTTATTTTTGTTGACCTGGGGGATTAGCTCAGTTGGCTAGAGCGCCACGCTGGCAGCGTGGAGGCCATCGGTTCGAATCCGATATTCTCCACACAGCAAAACCACTTCGAAAGAAGTGGTTTTTTGGTTTTTAAGAGTGAATAGTGCATCGTATTAGGATAAAATGATTAATAGTCTTTTAGATAACTTTTTCTCATCAATTCTCATCTATCCACCTAAGCCAATCCTCTGCCACTTTATTCCATCCAAAATTAGAGTAGTCTATTTCGCCATTTTGATAGGGAAAGTAATTATGTTCAAGTCCTAGATATCGCATAAATTCTATGTTAGATTGATTAGATTTAATGACTTCAAGCTGGAATAAATCATTGTAAGCTGCTGCTGTATCTTTAGAGCCATAACTTATTAGGACGGGAAGCTTGAAGTTTTTCAAATCTTCATTTAGGCTTTGTGAAAACGAAAATGTTCCTTTGTAGCTATTGAAGCCATGAGCTCTTGAGGTGTCGCTCGGATTTTTAACAACCTTCTTCCAATATTCAAAATCTTTTTCCACCCAACTTTGTTCTTTAGTTTCTGATCGCCTGTCTTGACTTAACATAGAAAGCATACGCGGGAAATAAATACTGCCGCCAGAATATATGAGATGCGAGACGTATGTATTCTCTTTTGCTGTGTTTACCGCAATAGAACTGCCTTCAGAATGTCCCGCAATGACTATTATTTTAGAATTTACCCAATCCTGCCTAACTAAATAGTTTATAACTTGAGAATTCCTAGTAGTATAGTATTCTAAATTATTGTTTTCAGTATAAAGCAAAGAAGGCAGTCTAGTCTTTGGATCGATAAATTCGCCATGTGAATTTAGGTTTTTTTTATTTTCAATTAGGGGAACGCCAGGTTTACTAATAGCAACTAAATGATAGTTTTCGATCACAAGTTCTTCAGAAAAAGGAAATGGCGAAAAGAAAACGCCTTTGTCGTTATAAGTTACCAAAGGTTTTGCCAGAGAACCTTGGAAGAATATAAATAAAGGTTTTCGAATGGAATCTTCTCCTTTCTTAGACTTTATAATTAATTCGACAGGTTCGTTTAGATATTTTATTTGAAATGATCTATAACCAAAATCTTCAACTTCCTTTTGTCCGTAGAGAACGATTGGCAACAGAAACAGAGCGAGGCCTATAGCTAATTTCATTTTAAACTCAATCAATGTACATCCCATTCAAATAGTCTTTTTCTACAGGGAGTCTTTTAATTTCCATTTGTATAGGAATGCTATCGTTTAGGGTTCCGGTGATGAATGTATTGTCTTTGATTTGAGCATCAATATATTCAATGGGATGATTGGTTGTCGACCAAAACCTCATAAATAAATCCTCATTTTCAATAGTATAGCTGCCATAATGAATGCTATCGTTGACTGATAAAACAACTATATTATTTCTTTCAAAAAAAAGCATAGGTGATGTACCGATACTTCCTTTATCGAATGCAATATTTTCGTTTTCGATTTGAGTATTCTCAATCTCGTAGCTACCAATTAGATTATAGTCAAACATAGATATGACCCCATATGAAAATATGAAATATGCAATTGGAAACAGGATGACATAACCAATGCGAAGTTTCTTCCAAACCCCACTTTTTGCTTTGAAAACTTCTCCATTTAACTTGCCACCCATTTCTATAAAGAACTTGTATACATCTTTCCGGTATTCAGCAAGTAATATTATGGTGAGTAATAAATCAATAGTAATATGCCGGACAACTTCATAAATCATATCGAATTCGATATTTAAGATAAAAATGTTTAGACACACTCCTAAAGAAATGAGTAGCCCAAGCAGCCTAGTTCTTTTAAAAACTATCAAAATGCCAATAGTTAACTCCGTGAGGCCGATAAATAAATTGTAAGCATAAGATCTACCAAAAAAAGACCACATATGAATTGGTTTTGGTAATTCTGCTAAGGGTACAAAGGCTTCGTAGTGATCTACTCTAAACTGCATCTCTAGGAGTTTAGGTATAGCTAGAGCAATCATACCTACTGACAGGTATAAAATTGCTGCATATTTTAAAAAGAGGATGATTTTTTTAAGGATGGGGTTTTTCATTTTAAAAAGGTTTACTGGTTATTAATCTTATGGCGATCAGAATTTGCTTTTATAAGCAGATAAGGAATGCCTACTACTAGAACTAATACTAAAGCATAGAACTCATAGTCAGATATGCCAGTCCAATAGGATAATAGTAAGCCTGCAATCATGACAAAAGCCATCCCAAACATCACGTTCTTCATCAAAGTGGCAATGCCTTCTATGTCATACTTATCCTTTTCCTCTTGAGTCATGGTATTGTAACCCGCTATCAAAGAATACATTTTTCCATACTTTACTAAAATACCTATGAGAATGAATATAATTGGAACTGTAATCATTATTCTAGCTTAAAAAAAGTATTCTATTTTTCATTTTGAATCCTTTTAAACGCAAAATAGGAGTAGATAACTGGAATTAAAGTGATAATGCTTATCACTGAGATAGTGAAAATTTTATTGATTTGAGTTCCTAAGATCAAACTTGAGAATACAATCAACATTCCACCAATAAACCAGAATTTTCCACCCAATTTGTGAGTCTCATTCCAGACGGTTTCGTTTTCTAAAGTCCATGGAGTTCTTATTCCTATGAAATAATTATGCTTGATAGTTTTAGAGTAATTTCCTAGTACAATAAACAAAATTCCTAAAAAAAGATAAATGTAGTTTGGATTCTCTAACGATTCATTTCTTGAAGCCTCTATTATAAATAAGGATAGTATGGACATAATGAGCGTGAGGAAAAGTTTAATTTTAAAGAGCTTATTCCCCATAAGCTTGAGTTTTTGCTTTGGATCAATTTTGGGAACAATTAAAATCAATAAGTAGGTTAGTAAAGGCAGTAGTATAGGTATCAAAAGGAGTTCTAGCTTGCTCCCATATCTATCAATCTCGCCTTCAAAGTTCCAGTGTAAAGGCACTTTTTCAGGGAGTTGATCCCAAAAATAAAACAGATAAATAAATGGAAACAGCACAATTAAAATTACAGGAAGTTCTTTTTTCATATTCATAACTCTATTGTTTTAAGTTTAAAACCCAATTGAATAAATCATCTAAAATTGTTGTATTGAGAGAGTAAACAACAAATTGTCCTTTTTTTTCACTTGTAATTAAGTCAGCTCTTTTTAAAAGATCCAAGTGGTGTGAAATACTAGGTTTAGTCATATCAAATTCTTTTGCTATTTCACCTGCATTCATATCCCTTTCCTTAAGTAGCTCTACTATATCTCTTCTGGTTTTATCGTTGAGCGCTTTAAAAAGTAAATTCATTCTTTGATTAGGTAATTAGACA
>CAZOAD010000030.1:0-32639 GCA_964577705.1 uncultured Mesohalobacter sp. | reverse complement strand
TATCTGCTTCGATAAGCGCTTTGTGAGAAACAACAACGTTTTTGAATTCGTGGTTGATTTTTACCACTTTGAATTCCATGTTCTTTCCTACATAAGCATCATAGTCACGAATAGGCTTCACATCTATCTGAGAACCAGGCAAGAAAGCTTCGATGCCAAAAACATCTACTATCATACCACCTTTAGTTCTACATTTTACAAGACCGTTGACGATAGTTCCATCTTCCTGAGCTTTATTAACACGCTCCCAAGCACGAATAACTCTCGCTTTTCTGTGTGAAAGAATAAGTTGACCTTCTGCATCTTCTTTTACGTCGATGAGAACATCTACCTTATCTCCTACTTTTAGATCTGGATTGTAACGAAATTCGTTCAATGAAATAACACCTTCACTTTTCGCATTGATGTCTATAATAGCATCTTGATCTGTTAGGTGAACTACTGTTCCGTCTACAACTTCGTTATGAAGTGTATCCACGAAATTTTCCTCAACCAATTTTTCGAATTGCTCTAACTGGGCGTCATCAACTTCATCAATACCTTCTTCGTACTTGTGCCAGTTGAAATCTTCTAAAAATTGTTTAGGATTTTGTTGTTGTTCTGAAGGGGCAACTTTAGGAGTTGATCCTTCAGAGTTTGCAACAGATTGTTGCTCTTTAGTTGTTTTGTCTTCAGCCATATGCTGATAATAAATTTGTATTCTGTTCGTCCAAGAAACTTAAGCAAAACTTGCAGAAGAGATTAAATTATTTATAATCAACCTTTTAGACGTTTCTTGTATTGCATCCAAAAGGATTGCAAAAATACAGCTATTTTTTGATAATCAAAACATTAGTTTGATATTTTGACTCTTATTCTTCAATTTCTCTTTCCTCCACTCTTACCGCCTGTGCTTTTGGTTTTACACCTCCTCCAATATTTTTAGCGATGTAGTAAGTAACCTGTGCTCCAAAGAGGAAAATAACCACAGAATAGTAAATCCAAACCAGTAGAATAACCAGTGATCCTGCAGCTCCATAGCTTGAACTTAAATCGTTTGTACTCATGTATAAACCAATAAAAAACTTCCCAGCTACAAATAATATAGCAGTCACAATGGCTCCAGCCCAGGTATCTTTCCACTTCACTCTGGCATCTGGCAAAATTTTATACATCAATGCAAAAATAACGATTAAAATAAGTTGAGATAAAACGATTTCTACAGTTGAAATCAGTTCGACATTAATATGAGGAAAAAGTGAATCGAGTTTGCCAAAAGAATAGGACACAATAGCGTCTAAAACTAAGGATATGATTAAAATAAAACCTATCACTAGAACTATTGAGAAGCTTAAAAGCCGATTTATTGCAAGTTTAAGCCAACCTCTATTTGGCTTAGGCTTAATGTGCCAAATGTGATTGATTCCTTTTTGCAAACTCACAAACACAGTAGTTGCACTAAAGATTAAAATAGCAATGGCAATCGTTGCTGAAAATGCACTATCTGCATTCAATGCAAAATTTTCCAAAATACTTTCCAGGGTTTGCCTGGATTCTTCTCCAGCAAGATTGGTTATCTGACTAAACAGCTCTTCTCGTATTTCTGATTTTTCATACAGACTTGCTCCTAAATTTAAGATAATGATCAAAAATGCAGGTAAACTAAAGATAGTGTAAAAGGCGGTGCCTGCTGCAAAACTCATGGACTCGTTGGAAGTAAAATCTTGAATTGTATCCACAAGGATCTTGATGTATTTTAATTCTAAAATCGATTTTGCCTTCGCTTTTACTTTTGCTACCATAATACAAACCTAATGGTCTACTCCCTATTGATAGTAAGCTTTAGTTAAATTTAATAGTTCAATTTTTCAGAAATTGCTTTGATCCCTCCTAACTGTCCTTTCTATAAACTTTAGTTTCTTCAAAAATGGATTCAAGTATGCGCCGATCTGTTTCCGAGAGATGAATACCACGACGCTGCATCACCAGTTCTGCCACTTCAAAAACTTTATTGAGCTTATAGGTAATCGTTCCCTGGCTCCCGCCCCAAACAAAACTAGGCATAAAATTACGAGGAAACCCTGCTCCAAAGATGTTTGCACTTACTCCAACTATAGTTCCAGTATTGAACATCATATTGATACTGCATTTGGAATGATCTCCCATAATCAATCCACAAAACTGAAGACCAGTATCCTTAAACCTCGACGTTTCATAATCCCACAATTTAACGTTAGCATAATTGTTTTTAAGGTTCGAAGTGTTGGTATCTGCACCCAAATTACACCATTCACCTACCACAGAATTTCCTAAAAACCCATCGTGTCCTTTATTGGTATAGCCTATAATCATAGAATTACTCACCTCTCCTCCCACTTTAGAATGTGGTCCTATGGTAGTCCCTGTGTAGATTTTTGAACCCATTTTGACAGTAGAATGATCGCACAACGCAAAGGGGCCTCTTATGGCTGAGTTCTCCATCACCTCCGCATTTTTACCAATGTATATAGGACCTTCATTAGCATTTAGGGTTCCGTTGTAGAGTTTTGCACCTTCTTCCACAAAGATATTTTCCTTATTGAAACAAGTGACTGTATCTGGTATAGGTTGAGAAGTTCTTCCCTTGGTGAGCAATAAAAAATCATCTTGTATAGCTTTATGATTTTTTGAAAATAAGTCTGTACTATGTTTAATAACATCTAATTCTGCCTGAACCTGAATTTCTTTAAAATTCGAACTATCCAAAGTTTCATCTTTCTTAAGCCGGTAAGCCAATACAATATCTTCATGCTTTAAAACTTCGTTTTCTCCAAGGTTTTTAATTTCATTCAAAAAAGCATCAGAGGCGATATACCTGGCATTAACATAAACATTATCCGAAGTGATATCCTCCGGGTACTTTTCAGCTAAATAAGATTGCGTTTTAAAAGAAACAGAGGCTTTTGAGATATGCTCCCACTTTTTTTTAAGTGTAAGTATTCCCAAACGTAATTCTCCTATAGGTCTAGTGTAAGTTAAAGGTAGAAACTGAGAGCGTAAATGATCGTCAAAAAGAATTATGTTCATACAAATGTTGGTTTAAGTAGCGAGTTGTGAAATCGTTTGAGCGTGAGTTTAAAAATAACTAATTTAGCCATTCAAATAAAATGAAAATTATGTCTGTAGCCAAGAAGCAATACAAAAGAATTACTGTGAAGTCTTTAATCGAGATGAAAGCCAATTCTGAGAAAATTTCCATGTTGACTTCTTATGATTTCACCATGGCTCAAATTGTAGATAAGGCTGGAGTTGACGTAATTTTGGTTGGTGACTCTGCTTCCAATGTGATGGCTGGTCATGAAACTACTCTTCCCATCACTTTAGACCAAATGATTTATCATGCCTCTGGTGTGATTCGAGGTGTCAAAAGAGCCTTAGTTGTTGTGGATTTACCTTTTGGAAGTTACCAAAGTGATCCTAAAGAAGCTTTGAGATCTTCTATCCGTATTATGAAAGAGAGTGGAGCTCATGCTGTAAAAATGGAAGGCGGTAGCGAGATAAAAGATTCCATTAAACGAATTTTAAAAGCTGGAATTCCGGTTATGGGACATCTTGGCTTAACCCCCCAATCCATTTATAAGTTTGGCACTTATACTGTAAGAGCTAAAGAGGAATATGAAGCCCAAAAGCTCAAAGAAGATGCCTTAATGCTAGAGCGAATAGGTTGTTTCTCCATTGTTCTCGAAAAAGTTCCGGCTAAGCTTGCAGAAGAAGTTGCTAAAAGCGTTCAGATTCCTGTCATTGGAATTGGTGCTGGCGGTGGTGTAGATGGTCAGGTACTTGTTCTTCACGATATGTTGGGTATGAACAAGGAGTTTAGTCCAAGATTTTTGAGACGCTATGCAGATTTAAATTCGGTTATGACTGAAGCCATACAGCATTATAACGACGATGTGAAAGCTAAAAAGTTTCCAAATGAAGATGAACAGTATTAACTTCAACCGTACCAGCTAAAAGGACTTTAGAAAATTAAAACGGGTAACCAATTGCAAAATTAAGAACTGGATTTGCAGAATCGAAATTCCAGGAAGTTGTTGGCTCTTTCACAGGAGCTGCCAAATCCAGTCTAATGACAAACCCTTGAATATCTACCCTGAGTCCAAATCCAACTCCTGCGCCAAGTTCATTCATAAAATTTGAACTGAATTGACCACCAGGTGTAGCTTCGTTTTCGTTGACTAGCCAAACATTTCCTGCATCAGCAAAAAATGCACCATTGAGGTATTCTGTAATTGGAAACCTGTACTCCAAATTGGCTTCCAACTTGATATCACCAGATTGATCGAAGAATGAATTACTCCCATCTTCTGGTGAAAACGTACCAGGTCCAAGTGATCTAATTCTAAAAGCCCTAACGCTGTATGGACCTCCCGAAAAATATTGCTTAATAAACGGTAAAGATTCTGTAGTTCCCATCGGTCTAGCTGCTCCGGCAAAAATTCTTCCCACCAATTTTTGACGGTTTTGATCCAACTTAAGATGATACCTTAAATCTATGTCAGCTTTGAAATAGTGGGCGTATTCTAGTCCTAAAAAGCTATTTTGACCTTCTTCATTTTGAGATCCCAATACATTTAATCCGTTTCCAGCCATGTCATAATTGAAACCAA
This sequence comes from uncultured Mesohalobacter sp., assembly GCA_964577705.1. Classification (GTDB taxonomy): domain Bacteria; phylum Bacteroidota; class Bacteroidia; order Flavobacteriales; family Flavobacteriaceae; genus Psychroflexus. The sequence continues at coordinate 28,011 of CAZOAD010000030.1, read as the reverse complement.
AAAATAGTCCTTGGCTTTTGGATTGGTCTTTGATTTCATTATAAGTAAAGCTATAAGTAAGCCCAGCTATGAATTGTTGTTCAAAACTTCGTCTCAAGAATGGATTATTGTTCAAAATTTCTTCAAACTCATCGGAAGTGTTTCCAAGACTCACATATTCAAGATTTATGGGTCTCAACTCGTGAGTCACATAAGTATTTCCCTCCCAGATATAACCAAAAGAGGAGTTGACTGAACTTAAGGTGTATAATTGAGTCCTGTTAAGGTGATCAAATCCAAGACTTACTTTAGTTTTAGGAATCGCGTATTCAAAGCTTTCATTTAAATCTATTGGAAAAATCAATCTTGGAAATAAAAGTGTTGCATTTAATCCCAATTGAATACTACTCAAACCCTGATCACCAGCCTGACCAAAAAACTGTTGCTCATAGCCTCCGTTGACTGAAAGCCTTAGTAGTTCTCCACCTTTAAACAAATTTCTATTCGAATAAACCAAACTCAAGTTGGGGCCTGCAAAGTTATTTGACTTGGTTACCCCTTGAAGCTCCAGTCTTAAAGAACGTTTGTTGAGAGGTGAAAGAAATATATCAGCATTCAAGTGTCTTTTACCATCATCATCCGTGACTGTATCTTTTTCCTGATAGTCTATGTTTACAAATTTGTAAGTACTTATGGAAGATAAGCGTCGACTAGTGTAACGTGATAATTTTGGATTATAAGTTTCTTGAGGTTTTATTAAAACGTATGGTTTCAGGTGTTTTGGCTTAAAAAAAACTGAATCCTGGATAAAATTGAAGCCTTCGTAATTCACAGTATCCTTGCTTTTTTCATCACTAGATAAACTTCTATTAGGGTGAATATTTACCTCATCTATGACATAAGGAACCAAAGATTTTTCGGGAACTTTATTTTTCAACCTTAGGTATAGATCAAATTTATGATCGTCGTAGGCACTGGTATCAGCTTCAAAAATCAAAAATTCTGAATTGAAATTGTAGTACCCCCTTTCTTTGAGATATTTATCTATTCGCTCTCGCTCAGCTTTCATCATATCAAAATTGAACAGGCTGTTTGCCCTAATATCAGAATAGTCTAGCGAAGATTGAATCTCGTTGTATATCTGAAGCGAATCATTTATGGTTTTATTGAGTTGATAGGATGCTAACTTGTAGGGTTTGGACAAACGTATAGAATAACGTACTGAAGTGGATCGGTCTGTAGTGTCTTTTTCGACAGACGAATTCACCAAACTACCGAAGTAACCAGAATTTTCTAATCGATTATTTAGAATATCTTCGGCGACATCAACGTCTATATTTTCAAAATAGTAAGGTTCCTCGCCAATTTGTTTATTTAAAAATTTATTTATAAAACCCGGCTTTTCCCTATTAGCCTTATAGTGAAAATAAAGCCCGGGACGCATGCCCAAAAATTTGGAATTGGTAGTCCTAGCAATAGCAGCTTTTAACTTAGCTTCTAGCTTATCTAAGTTTTTATCTTTTTTATTATCAAATTCAATTTCTGCTCCAGTGTATAAAGTTTTGTCTTCAGGCAGGTATTTCTGAACGCTACAAGAGCATACTAAAAGTAGCATTATGACAATATAAACTATAGATTTTATAGACTTATCCATTGGTTTCGGTTTCAGATTTCTGGGCTTCTTCATCTTCTTTTTCAGAATCAGATTCAGATTCTACTTTTGGCTCATCCTCCTTAAGAGACTCTCTGTAAGCTTTACTCCAAAGCGTTTTGAATTTATTGAACTCTCTAGTGAAAATCAATGCAATTCCACTCACAAAGACTTGCCCATCTATCACATTTTCATACTCACTTTTTCGAAATCCCCTCAACTTCCAGCGGCCGTCTTCAGTAAGAAGGTATTCTACACTCACATTGCCAACCACAGCCTGACTTTCCCCTGGTCTTTGATCTCCCTGAACATTCACTTGACTTCCAGCTTGAACCACAAGTCTATCATCAAGCAGTTTCTTTTCAGCGGACACGTCTACTTCAGTTCTATCCTGAGCAGTACTTCCCTGGTAATCTGTATAGCTATTGACACCAAAATTTAGTGATATTCCAGAATTACCGGTAAGCTTATCAGAAAAAGCATTCAACTGATCAGACAGAGCCTGGTTTACATTATTCCTAGCCATAGAAGCAGCTCCACCCCGACTCCCGTCGCTTCCAGATTCAGGGTAAAAACGGTTCAAAACTAATAATGAAAACACTTGTTTGTTTAATTGATCTTCTTGCTGATTGATCTGACTGATTCTTCCATAAACCGATCCGTTGATGGCTCCCTGCCTATTCTCTGGCATATCCAGCTGGAAATTTAGTTCTGGTGATGTCAATTCCCCATCAACATCTAAATAGACAAAAAATGGAAGTTGTTGCTTATACCTATTTTGGATAATGGTGTTTTCCCCAGCGGTTTGAGAGGCCATTAAAGAACTGGCAGAAGTTTCAATATTATAAATGGCTCGTATGTCTAAATCTGCGTTGTAAGGATTTCCATTCCAGGTTACAGAACTTGAAGGTGCTATATTGAATTTACGCTTTACGATATTATACAAATTGAGTTCTACGCTTCCATTGGAAACTTCATATTTTCCAACGAGATTCATTTTTCCTGTTCTGGAAATAGCAAACTTAAGGTCTCCTCCACCTTGAAAAGTAACATTATCTCCAGTTTGTTTATTGAAAATAACTTTGACTTTGGATTTGTCCTGAATGTTAATATCACTTTTTAAATCAATCCCAGTTAAAACAACATTTAAGTCTTTATCATCCTGCTGAGTCAAAATATCATCTGGATTATCCTTATTTACAAAAATAACTACCCCATCCCGTTCTTCTATACTCGCCTGAGATTCTGGGATAATGTAGGTGATATCTGTACTTTCATTTATAATAAGGTCCAAATTTACTTCTGGGAAATCTAGATCTCCATTGAGCTTCGCAGAAGCATCAAAAACCAAATTTCCAAAATATAAATCGTTATCCTCTTCTGTTGAATTTAATAATTGGAAACTTTTAGCATCAAAGGTTAAATCAAATTTTGGATTGATTACTTCTTCGATACCAACCGTTCCATTAGCTGTAAATGTATTATCATTTTTATCTGCGATTGTGAAATTATCTAGGCTTAACTCATTTTTTGCCAAATCAATTCTCTCGTCTTTAAGTTGAAATAAGGTGTTTAAGCTTTGCAAGTTGAACTGAACTTCATCAAAAGCTAAAAAGCCTTTGTAATCCAATTCTTGAGGGGTTCCAGTAATGGTAAACTGACCATTCAATTGGCCTTTGGAATTTTTAATTAATTCTGAAGCAAACTTTTCTATTGTTTGCATTTCGAGTTTTCTCAAATCGATGTTCAAATCAACATCAGTTTCTGATGCATTGGTATGGTATATACCATTAATACTCAGATCTACCCCACCATCTTTTAGACTTAAATCCAGCTTGTAATCTTCAGCAGAAGTTGCTTCAGCTTTTAATGCTAAATTTCCTAGTGGAACTTCGGTAAGCATTAGCTCTTCTACTTTAAGGTTAGAAATTAAACCATTCGAAATAAATGGCTCTATCAATACCAAATTACCACTTAATTTCCCACTTGCCAGTTTTTCGTCTGGATTAAAATAACTAGTGATAGAAGATAATCTGAAGTTATTAAAAACAAGTCCGAAATGCGATTTTTCATACTCTAGATCGTCTGTAAGTTCAATTTCCTGGGAATTCCTGCTTACTTTAAAATTGGAAACTTTTAAGGAGTCTTTTTGATAAGTAATCTCATTATCATCTGGAATATTCCAAGGCGAACCATTCAGAATTAATTTTTCTGAAGAGATATGAATTCTGTACAAATCTTCTTCTTCAAATTTGACAGATACCACAGAGCTGAAAAAATCTTTTTCTTCCTTGTAAGCGTCCAAATTTAATTTTAATTCACGATCCTTAAATTTTCCTTTAATCTCTGTTTTAGCAACATCTACAGGCCCGGCAAGAATATGATCAAACCCAAAATTAAAACTAGCGCTATTTCCGTTGGATTTGACGTCTAAATTTAAACCCTCCACTTCATTGTCTTGAAAATTTAAATAGGGAAGTTTTAGACTGGAGGTCAATTCATCTTTATCCTCATGAAAATTAACCGAAACTCTAAGTGTATCCATTTGATTTAAACCGTCTATAAACACGTCAGACAATAGTGGCGTATCGATAAAACTCATTTCCAGAACAAAATCTACTGGACGGTAAGATTTATCTGAAGTGACTGTATCCTTAGCATATTTTTGAAAATGCCTTTGAAGCGCTTTGGAAATTCCATCAATATTGGAATTTGCTTTAAAATTCCCATTAAGGAATTGACTGCTTAGTTCTGCCTCTGTAGTCGTAGAATCTACTTTTGAAGACAAATCAAAATTACCCAAATAATAAGGATCATCCTCGTAGACAACGAGTCCATCTTCTAGCTGAGCGTCTAGTTGAAATTGATCTGCATTGCCTTCAAATTGAATTTTAGCTAAGACTTTTGCTCTTAAATCCTTTGGAGTCAACCCAAGCTCTTTGGTTCTTATTCCATCCAGGTTGAACACCAAATCAATTTTAGGTGAAACGGAATCCAGTTGGATGTTGGAAGCAAAATCAAACTGAAGATTGTCGTCTTTATAGTCAAATTTCACTTCACCATTCCCGTCTTCAAGAGCTCCCTGGATTTCCATGCCAGAGAATGTATAAGTACGCCATTTGATGCTATCAATAGAGGAGGAAAGTTCCGCAGAAAGTTCGTTGAGAGAGTTTCCTTTACCTTTGGATTTAAGCTGCATGGTCAAATCTCCAAGCTGATCGTTTTTGAGAAGCTCACCAAGTTGTAAGTTATTAATGTCGAATGCAAGTTTGTAGTCGATAGTATTTGAAGAATTAATGTAACCATTCAGCTGGATGTTTCCTGAAGAAGTTTTCAGTTTACTTTTAACCGAAAAATTACTTGCTTTTTTAGTAAAATCACCAGTTAAATCAAAAGTATTTGGCAAAGAAATACCAAGATCTGTTTCTGAAACAAATCTGGACAAGTCTTTTTTAATCGATTTTGCCTTAAGGTTTTTGAGTTCAAAGCCCAACTTGTCAGTATCATTTATCTGACTCAGGTTTCCGTTGAAGACAAGTTGAGTGTTCTTCCCCCAGTAAAGTTCAAACTTTGGGATGCTAAGACTCTCAAGATCTCCTTTGGCCTTAAGGCTTCCTTCAAAGCTATGCTCAGCAAGGCTGGTCACCTGCTCATTGGCTTTTAGGTCTGGTGCAAATACATAAGCATCCCTAAGATCCATTTTAAGACTCCTCACATCCAGGTCAATTTCTGAAAGAATTGGAGTGTTGATAAGTGCATCAAGCGTTGAGTAGTTTACTTTTACATCTCCATAAAGCAAGCTATTGCCTAGTTTTAGATTTAAATTTTTTAAGCTAGCTTCTTCTGAATTTAATCGCGTTTCTACTTCAAATTCTTTTAAAACTATACCGCTTTCCTCCTTAAATCGAAGGTCATTGATATTAAAACTTAATTGTTCTTTCTTAGAAATATGAATAGCATCTAGTTTAAAATAAAAAGCATCAAAGGCTAAGGCTTCACCAGAAAATTCACCCTTTGTAGGTTGTTTTTTATTTTGATAAAATTCAATTTTTTGATTTTGAAAATCAACTTCATCAATGTCAACTTTCCATTTTGGCCAAGCAAATCCCTTATTAGATTGAACTACTTGACCTGTATCTTCTTCGTTGGTGCTTGCTTTAGACTCAATTTCTAGTTTAACTCTGCTGTCTTTCCAGATCAACTCACCTAAAGACACTTCTTGATGCTCAAGATTAGCGTCTAGATCAGAAAATGCAAAATCATCTACATAAACATCAGACGCTAAACCTTCTGGCTTAGAATTGTAAGTAAAATGAACGGCTTCGATTGAAAAATCATCGACTATAATCCATGGGAGTTTCGACTCTTCTTGCTCGTCTGAAGCAAACGAAGGTTTAAATTGAGAAAAGGAAATATTGGTTTCGGCCAAACTAATGGATGACAAATGAAACTTCATGTGTTGAAGGTCTATTTCTTCGCTTTCTAGTTCAAAGTTTCCAAGCAATACTTCAGTATCTATACCAGTTACCTCGTCGTAATAGCTAAGGTCGAAATCTTCAAACCTAATTCTACCCAAAGAAAATTGAGTTTCAGTGGTTTCTTGAGTTTTATCAGGCTGTACTGCGGTATCCTCAGTTGAGGCAAAAGCATCTATGATAAATTGGAAATTGAACCCTTCAATACTATCTTTTCTAAAGATATTGGCTCTAAGACCTCTCCAGTCTACCAGATCTACTTTTATTTCATCTCCAAAAATCAAAGGTCGAAAAGGAACATTGGCTTCCAGAAATTCAGAATACACAAGAGTATCTTGCGATTGGTCTTCCAGGTATAATTCTTCCAGAGTAACATTACCAGAGAAGGTGATGTAAAGTTTTCCTATCTCAAACCTGGTATCGATTTTTTCGCTAACGTAATCAGTTACCTTTCCTACAATAATATCCTGTCCCCATGGACTTCTCACAAATAAAACCAGGAGTACAAATAAGATGAGTATACCTAGCAGAATTTTTAGAAAAATTCTAAGAATCCTTTTGTATAGTGGTCTAGGAATGGTTTGGTCTTTAGTCACACATTTAAATAAAAGTCAAATTTAGAATAAGAAGTCTACTAACAAGAGTCTAACGCGTTTAAATTAAGTTAAATAACTACAATTGAAGTTCAGCAGAGGCGAATTCAGAATAAAAATAAAGCAAGAGTAAACTCAAACGTTTAAGGTATATTGGATTGGTTTTGTATTTTAGCGACTCAACTTATAGATCATATTCATGGATATAAAATTCAATAAAAACGAAGATCACAACAAACTTCTGGTCTCCGACCTGAAAAGCAGATTTGCTAAAGTAAGTCTTGGTGGTGGCGAGAAAAAAATAGAAAAACATCACAGTAAAGGTAAAATGACAGCTAGAGAGCGCATCGACTTTTTGCTAGATGATGCTACTGACGCTATAGAAATTGGCGCTTTTGCAGGCGAAGGAATGTATGAAGAGCATGGAGGTTGTCCTGGAGGTGGTGTTGTTGTGAAAATTGGAAAAGTATCTGGAAAGAAAGTAATTGTTGTAGCAAACGATGCCACTGTGAAGGCAGGCGCCTGGTTTCCAATCACAGGTAAGAAAAACTTAAGGGCTCAAGAAATCTCTATTGAAAATAGATTACCAATTATTTACCTTGTGGATAGTGCAGGTGTCTATCTGCCTATGCAGGACGAAATCTTTCCTGACAAAGAGCATTTTGGAAGGATCTTCAGAAACAATGCGGTAATGAGCAGCATGGGCATCACGCAAATTTCTGCGGTAATGGGAAGCTGTGTTGCCGGTGGAGCTTACCTTCCTATCATGAGTGATGAAGCCATGGTTGTAGATAAGACTGGAAGTATTTTTCTAGCGGGGAGTTATCTTGTAAAAGCTGCCATTGGGGAAAGCATTGATAACGAAACTCTTGGAGGAGCAACTACACATTGCGAAATAAGTGGTGTAACTGATTATAAGGCCAAGGATGATAAAGATGCTTTAACCAAGATTAAAAATATTGTAGATAAAATAGGCGACTTTGACAAAGCAGGTTTTAATCGAAAAAAGCCTAAGAAACCGAAACTAGATCCCAAAGAAATATTTGGATTGCTTCCTGCAAAGAGAAGTGACCAATACGATATGATGCCTATAATAGAGCGTCTTGTAGATGGTTCAGAATTTGAAGAATACAAAGCAGGTTATGGTCAAACTATCATTACCGGCTATGCAAGAATTGACGGATGGGCTGTTGGTATAGTTGCCAACCAAAGAAAAATTGTAAAAACCAAGAATGGAGAAATGCAATTTGGTGGTGTGATTTACAGCGATTCTGCAGATAAAGCCACTCGATTTATTGCCAATTGCAATCAGAAGAAAATCCCACTGGTTTTTGTTCAAGATGTTACAGGGTTTATGGTAGGCAGTAAGAGTGAACACGGCGGTATTATAAAAGATGGAGCCAAAATGGTGAATGCTGTGAGTAATTCTGTAGTCCCAAAATTCACAGTAATTGTAGGAAATTCTTACGGTGCAGGTAATTACGCTATGTGTGGTAAGGCTTATGATCCAAGGTTAATTTTCGCATGGCCAAGTGCAGAATTGGCGGTAATGAGCGGAAATTCTGCTGCGAAAGTTTTACTTTCTATAGAAACCTCAAGGTTAAAGGCTAAAGGTGAAAAGATTACAGAAGAAAAAGAGAAAGAACTCTACGATAAAATCAAGAATAACTACGACGAACAAACCAGTCCTTATTTTGCAGCTGCAAGATTATGGACAGATGCAGTCATAGATCCAATGGATACCAGAAAATGGATTTCCAACGGTATCGATGTTGCTAACCACGCCCCTATTACTAAGGACTTTAATTTGGGTGTGATTCAGACTTGATTCTGGAAATCATATGTATTAAAAAAGCGCTATCTCATGAGATAGCGCTTTTTATTTTTAACCAACTGATTTATTTCAAAATTAATTTTTCTGTAAAAGATTGCGAACCTGTTGTCAATTTCACAACATAAAACCCAGATGTCAAATTATTAATTTCAATGTTTTGAAGACTACTTTCATCTATAATTGACTTCTCTAAAACGAGTTGACCATTTAAATTGAATACCTGTAATCTTGAATTACTATCTAAAACTAAACCAGGCAGCTCCAATGAAATAAAATTAACTGCTGGATTAGGATAAACACTCAACTCGGAATTACTTATGGGTGAATTAATTGAAAGAAAAACGGTTCCTTCGTAAGCACCTAAATAGGTTTCTTCCATTTCTCTCGTATTACCAAGTATATCCACTTCAATTTCTGGTATTCTAGGTACCACATAATCCAGTGGATTTTCTACTTCAGGCGAAATGCTGAAGTCGTTTTGATTTACATCCACAAATACCGGAGCAAAACTGACGCTATTTTCATTGGTTTCGGAGATTAGAATAAATTCGTCTAAATCATTAGTGAATTCTTCCTCAACCCCTAGCCTTCTTCCTATCCCTCCTAGAAATCCATTTTCACCGTCAGCAAACAAAAGATTATAATCAGCTGTTAAAATACCTCTTTCTAGATTTCCATCCACCAGGGCATAAGATCTATAAACAGGATCCGTTGTAGAGATTGAATTACTTATTAAGTTATTGAAAATCTCAGCAGGGGGCTGACCTGAGGATCCGCTTCTTAGTTGGATGCCTGCAGACGGATAACTCACTGGATCTTCTCTTTCTAATACAATGGTATTATGAAGTACTCTTGCTAATCCAATATTACCGTCTTGTTCAAAAATCCATATCCCATTTAAATAAATCGATGGATCTGAGGTTGGACCTGTAAATTCACTTCTTACTAAACCTGAAATCTTGTTATTAGCAATAAGTGTTGTGTCATCAGAAATGGTACTCACACGAATTCCAAAAACACTTCCTGGTGTTCCTTCTAGCTCTATGCTGTTGATGGTATTCTGGCTTATTTCTCCAGATCCTGAATCAATACTTATCCCAGAAGTGCTTACTGGAAGAGATGGAAAAGAATTCAAGTTCGTAATGCTTTCTATCACATTGTTTCTGATAATCATATTTCTATTCCCTAAGGCATTAATTGCAAAAGCACCACTACTTTCATCGTGTCCTAAACTTGCTTCACCTCCAAATGTACAGTTGATGATTTGATTGTTTTCATCTTCAAAATCTACCCTACCAAAAAAATCTGCTGAAGCCAAAAACTGTATCCCGCTGCCAACATTATCGATGCTAACATTATCAATTATGTTATTGCTGTTGGTAGCTTCCTGACTTCCAGCATCGGAAGAAAAACGTATAGCTCTGGTTCTAGAGGTTGGCCTAATCCCATTTGCTCCTAAGAAAATTGAACAATTTCTTATCACATTGAACGAACAACCATCTGTAGAAGATCCAGCAAAACTAAAACCTCTCTCAATTTCATTACCCTCGGGACTAATATCTCTGATATTTAAGTTTTCAAAAGTGATATGACTTAATGAGTTGACTGTAATTACCGCATCTGAAGTCGAGGTAGTTCCTATAATATTGAAAAAAACGGTCTCCGGTTCTGCGGTAATGACAAGAGGAGATGTTTCTGAAAGTCCTGAAATAGTCTCTAAAATAATAGGATTGGAATAGGTTCCTGGAACAACTGTAAATGTTGCTCCACCTTCGCCAACGCCTTCTTCCTGAAGATCCAATATCATCTGTGTAAAAGTTTCATAGTCGGCTTCTATATCACCTACTGTAAATTCACCTGATAAACCTTGTGCTTGGGTTAAAAAACACCCCATCAAAAATAAAATAATGTAAAACTGTCTCATAATTTTTTGTTTAAATTTGCTCTAAAATATTAATTTAAGCTAAAAATATCGCCGATCTTTTATTAAATAAACTATAAACTTTACTCTTAACTTAGATAAACTATGCTTTGTAAAGCCTTAGTTTTTCAATACCTTGCATTCCAATTCATTTCATATGAGGTCTACTCCAAACAACCTTCAAATCATTTTTGAAGACAACCACCTAATCGTTATTAACAAACGACCTGGTGATATTGTACAAGGGGATAAAACTGGAGATTTGCCTTTGAGTGAAGTCGTAAAAATTTACCTCAAAGAGAAATACAATAAGCCAGGAGAAGCCTACTTAGGGGTTGTTCATCGTTTAGACAGACCTACCAGTGGTGTGGTCCTGTTTTCAAAAACCTCTAAAGCCTTGTCTCGTTTGAATAAAGCATTTGCCAACAGAGATACCAAAAAAACATACTGGGCAGTTGTTAAAGCGAAACCAAAGCAAGAATCAGCCAGACTTGTTCACCATTTGAAACGCAACCCAAAACAAAACAAGTCTTACGCGCATATCCACCCAGTGCCTGAGTCTAAAGAGGCTATTCTTTCCTACCAGCTTATGAAATCTCTAGACAATTACCATCTCTTGGAAGTGGCTCTCGAAACAGGAAGACATCATCAAATTAGAAGTCAGTTGTCAGCTATTGGTTCACCAATAAAAGGAGATCTTAAGTATGGGTTTGATAGAAGTAATAAAGATGGAAGTATTCATCTTCACGCCAAAAAACTCACCATAACGCATCCTGTACGCAAGGAAAATATCACATTTGAAGCCGCTCCTCCGGAGGATGTGATCTGGAACAATTGCCTTACTTAATTCAAAATTGAAAAGTTATATTTGAACAAATTTTTTAAGATGATAAAAACTATAGCCGTAGCCATGGGCGGTTATTCTAGTGAAGCAGAAATTTCTCTCAAAAGTGGAGAAGTTGTTTATAAACACTTATCGGCCAATCCTAAATTTAGAGTTTACAGAGCTCATATTTTAAAAGAAAAGTGGTTCGTAAAGACGGATACTGGTCATGAGTTTTTGATTGATAAATCCAATTTTTCAGTTCAAATCGAAAATAAAACCATCCATTTCGATTGTGTTTTCAACACTATTCACGGTACTCCCGGGGAAGATGGTTTATTTCAAGGCTATCTCCAAACTTTAAAAATTCCTCAGACCGCTTGTGACTATTACCAGGCAGCGCTCACCTTTAATAAGAGAGATTGCATTTCAGTATTAAAAGCTCATGGTATTCAGACCGCTAAAAACGTCTACATCAATAAAGGAGATGATATCGACCCACAAGCCATTGTAGACCATGTAGGCTTGCCTTGTTTCGTCAAAGCCAACCGTGCCGGAAGCAGCTACGGGATCTCTAAAGTGAAGAAAAAAGAGGACATTCTATCTGCCTTAGAACATTCTTTTAAGGAGGACGATGAAGTGATTATTGAGTCATTTTTAGATGGTAGAGAAGTTAGTGTTGGTGTAATCAATATCGATGGAAAAATTCAGGCATTGCCCGTGACCGAGATTATCTCTGAAAATGAATTCTTTGACTTTGAAGCCAAATATCTAGGGAAGTCCAAAGAAATAACACCTGCGGATTTGGATAAGAACCAAACAGAAGAAGTTCAAAATCTTGCTGTTAAAATTTTTAAAGCACTGAAGTTAAAAGGATTGACACGTTCCGAATTTATTTTTCATAACAATCAGCCTCACTTTCTTGAGTGTAATGCATGTCCAGGTTTAACTGAAGCCAGCATTTTACCTCAACAAGCTAAAGCAGCAGGGATCTCACTAAAGGAATTATTTACGAGTGCTGTTGAAGTTGCTATTGAAAACTTTGAGAGCTAACTCACTTTTAAGTATCTTAGAACAAATTTAAATTTATGAAGCGAGCAGTTTTTCCTGGATCTTTTGATCCTGTCACGATTGGACATTACGACATCATCACGAGAGGACTCACTCTGTTTGATGAAATTATTTTAGCCATCGGAGTAAATTCAGAAAAAAAATACATGTTCACTTTAGAAGAAAGAAAAGCCTTTCTTGAAAATACATTTAAAAACGAACCTCAAATTAAAGTCGACACTTACAAAGGGTTAACTGTAAATTATTGCAAAGAAAATCACGCTAATTTCATCTTAAGAGGTTTGAGAAATCCTGCCGATTTTGAATTTGAAAAGGCCATCGCACATACCAACAGAAAACTGGAGCAAATTGAAACGGTCTTCTTATTAACTTCTAGTGGTAAAAGTTATATTTCGTCGTCGATTGTAAGAGATGTTATACGTCATAATGGAGATTATTCAAGCTTAGTTCCTGAAGCTGTCGTCGCTAAAAACAAACACCTATGAAAATAATAGCTTCAGTAATATTGCTTTCAATCTTCAGTATAGGGTTCTCTCAATCTTCAAAAACGCTTAAAGACTTTGGAGTTGCCTATGAAATAAACGATGCTGATTTCGCTGTTGATTTAAATCAAGAATTTAAAGCAGTTTTTGATGTTGCTTCAATTTCAGATTCCAAGACTAAAATAAATCGCAAGTTTGAAACTTTGGCTAGATATTTACGTCTTCATAAAAAACCTCAACTAGAGAACAATTCAGTGAAAGCAGCTTTAGTTATTCATGGATCAGCAGTTTTTGACTTACTCTCCCATGACGAATATGCTAATTATCACAAGCAAGCTGACCTAAAAAATCCAAACTATGACTTATTAAGTGTTCTTGCTGAAAATGATGTAGATATCATCTTATGCGGGCAGACTTCGGTTCATAGATCCATAGATAAGAGCAAATTACATCCAGATGTAAAAATTGCACTTTCTGCAATGACAGCACTTATTCATCTACAAAATGAAGGTTATCAATTAATTAAATTTTAAAAAATTATGAAATACATATTTACTGCATTTTTTCTCTTTTGCTTTGCCAATCTCATCGCACAAATGGATTCAGATCTTTTAAAAGATATCGAAGCTATAGAATCCAAAGTTATCGACTGGAGGCATGATTTTCATCAAAATCCAGAACTGTCCAACCGGGAGTTTGAAACTGCAAAAAAAATAGCCAAACACCTTAAAAAACTCGGATTTGAAGTAGAAACTGAAGTGGCGCATACTGGAGTTGTTGGTATTTTAAAAGGTGAAAACCCAGGAAAAACAGTCGCCTTAAGGGCAGATATTGATGCTTTACCTGTGACAGAACGAAATGACCTGCCCTTTAAAAGTAAAGTGGTTACTGAATTTCTTGGAACAGAAACCGGGGTGATGCATGCCTGTGGACATGACACGCATACCGCTATTTTAATGGGAGTTGCGGAAGTCCTCAGTAAGAATAAAGATTTGATTAATGGTACTGTAAAATTCATTTTTCAGCCCGCAGAAGAAGGTCCTCCTCCAGGGGAAAAAGGAGGTGCAAGCCTTATGATCGAAGAAGGGGTCCTAAAAAATCCTGATGTAGATGCCATTTTTGGACTACATATTAACTCTTCCACCCCCGTGGGAACAATTAGATACAAACCAGGAGGAACCATGGCAGCTGTAGAGCGATTTGTGATTAACGTAAAAGGAAAAGGAACTCACGGCTCAGCCCCCTGGACTGGCGTAGATCCCATTCTTATTTCGGCAAAAATCATTGATGGCTTACAAACGATTATAAGTCGAGAAGCCAAGTTGGTTGATGAACCCGCAGTGATTACCGTTGGAAAAATTACAGCAGGAACCCGATTTAATATTATTCCAGAAAGTTCTGAAATGATTGGGACAGTAAGAACCCTTGATCCAGACATGAGGGAAATGGTCATCCAACGGATGAATGAAATGGTTCCTGCTATAGCTAAAGCATATGGCGGTGAAGCTAAAATTACGTTTCAAAACAATACTGCAATTACCTTTAATGATTTGGAACTTACTGCAGAAATGCTACCAACCCTTACAGGCATTGCTGGTAAGGAAAATGTAGAATTGGTTAAAGCCACGACTGGAGGTGAAGACTTTTCATTTTTTCAAGAAGAGGTTCCAGGATTTTATTTCTTTTTGGGAGGGATGACCCCAGGCAATACTACTCCATATCCTCATCATACACCAGATTTTATGATAGATGATGCTGGTATGTTATTGGGTGTAAAAAGTTTAAGCCAGCTAGCGATCGACTATTTAAATAAAAAGTAAAAGCTTTTAAAATGTATAATTAAGCGCAACGCTTCCAAAATAATTTCTAGGTTCGCCGGGGTAGAAATACCTCGGCTCACTTCCTCCAAATCCAACGGCGTTGGTTACTATACTAGACGCGTATTTTTCATCAAAGGCGTTGTTAATTCCCAGATTTACTCTTGCGGAGAACACTTTTAGAATTGGAAATCTATATTCAAACTTTAGATTCGAAAACGCATAGGATTCTGCAAACTCGGTATTGGCATCATTCACGGGGATTTCTGAAACAGCATTGGTTTGGAAGTAAAAATAAAAGTTATCACCAAGCTGTGCATCTAGGCCAAAACTAAATTGCTGAGATGGAACTCCTGTCAAATCATTTCCTGAAAATGATTCGCCTTGATCGACAAATTCATTAAATTCATAAAAATTAAAACTTCCATTGAAGAAAGGCTGCATTTTCAACCAAGATTGATAATTGAGATTTGACTTTATAGAAAATTCAATTCCCGGATGAGAAGTAGAACCCGCATTGATCCCCACGAATCGATCTTCTGCAACTCGTCTAGCTACTAATAAGTTTTCTACATCCATGTAATAAGCACTCACTTCAGTAAATAATTTTTCTTTAAACCATTTGGACTTGTAACCAATTTCATAATTCCATCCCATCTCAGGATCTAGATCTGTATTGAAAATACCTTCCTCTGTTAAACTTTGTTCCACTGTTGGTACAGAAAAACCCTTACTAATAGATGCTGAAACTTTTTGATTGGCTGAAATCGAATAGGTTCCTACTAAGTTTGGCAACCACACTTGATCGTAACTGTAATCGCCCGTTTGTGAGTTTTCTGGATTTGAAAATAGATCTTCAATCTCGTATGAAGTTTTGTTGGTTGCCATACCCAACTTAACATGCATTTTACTCGAGAGAGAAACGTCAAGAGTTGCAAAGCCTTCTATAAACTGTCGATTTTGGGATAAGTCTGATAATTTATTGCCTTGCAAACTCCCTCTACCCTCGTTCTCTTGGTATCTATTTTCAAAAGTTGCCACATCAAAATTATCTCTCAAAAACTCTCCTCCTGCAATTAAACGAGAGGCAAAGCCGAAGAGCTTAAAATCAAATTCAGTCGTATGTCTTAAGCCAATACCTACATTTTTTTCTTCAAGAATATCAAATGGTCTTGGCTCATATGCATCTCTTATATTGGTAAATACTGCTGTATTTTGACGAATATTTGAACTTATCTGATTTGAATAATTCAAACCGACAACCCCTCGGGTGTAGGATTCATAACCTTTGGCTTGACCCCAGGTAAATGCTGCTTGAGTTGGGTTCTCTTCAAAATTGGTGCTTCCAAGCGAACTCGGTATAAACCCTTTCAACTGTATGACTTGTCCGACTAACTGAAGTTTTGATGTTTCTGATAATTTCCATTCTGAATTTAGGAAATAGGACTCTCTTTGGTAATTGCTATTTTCTCTAAAACCTCCGGAACTCAGATTATTATACGTAAGATTTACTTTTTTATTCCCTTCGGAAACATTTAGTGAATAGTTTTGTTTTAGAAGGTCAAAACTTCCAAACAACAATTCAGATTCTACATAATTCTGATCCTTTAAAACTGATTTCAATTGAATTACCCCTCCAAGTCCTGCGCCAAATTCTGTAGCCTGAGGTCCCTTGATAACTTTTACTTCAGAAATTGTGGTTAAGTCTATATCGTGAAGAATAGAAGTCCCATTGGCTGTACTCAGCGGAATATTATTGTAATATAATTTGAGTCGATTGGTCTCAAATTGAGCCCTTGCCCCTATTCCACGAATATTGATTTTGGTGGTATTCAGTCCACCTTGCTGCATATAAATTCCTGGAATTTTATTGAGGATGGGAGTTATGGTCGTCTGATTGTTTTGCAATAATTCTTCCTGCTTAAGGAACGAAATGTTGGATTCCGCCTGATAAGCTTTTTCAATATCGAGGGAAGTTCTTAATTTAACTTCTTCCAATGAAGTCGTGTCTTTTTGGGCTTGAGAAAAAATTATTCCCGAAATAAAAAAGATAATGATGCTAAACTGTTTCAAGTGCTTATTTTTAAAAATTCAAATGTAACCGAATTAAAAGGGTTTAATTCTAAAAAAATATTAATGTCAAAATTCGTACTTCTACTTTTCATATCCCTTTTCATCACTTCGTGTGAAACCACTTCAAAAAAGGAAACTTCAGAAGAATCCTCTGAAGTTGAAATTGCTTTTGAACGCTCTAAAGGTGACTCGACATCAACTTATCAAGAAGTCATTAAATTTTATGAATACTTATCAGATAAAGATGATAGGATCTCAATGGAGGAAGTCTATGAAACGGATGACGGAAAACCGCTTCACTTGGTAAAGTTTAGAACTGAAAATATAAAGGAGAACCCCTTAAAACTTTTAATCAACAATGGAATTCACCCAGGAGAATCAGATGGAATTGATGCGACCATGTTGCTTTTTAAAGATTTATCCAATGGCAACTGGTCGCTTCCAAACAATGTAGAATTGTACGCTATCCCTATTTACAATGTTGGTGGGGCTTTAAATAGGAATTCATACTCCAGAACCAATCAAAACGGTCCAGCGGAACACGGCTTCCGTGGAAATGCAAAAAACTATGATCTCAATAGAGATTTCATGAAGTCGGATTCTAAAAATAGTAAAGCGTTCTACAGTATTTTCCACTCTGTAAATCCTGATGTGTTTGTAGATACACACGTGAGCAACGGAGCCGATTATCAATATACGCTTACACATTTATTTACTCAGCATAACAAGCTTGGTGGCGAGTTGGGAAAACATTTAGAACGTGAATTTATACCAGCAGTAGAAAATAAATTGAGTGAAAAAGATTGGGAAATAACCCCTTATGTCAATGTGTTCAATGAAAGTCCCAAGAATGGATTCACTCAATTTAATGATTCCCCAAGATATTCGTCTGGATTCACCTCTCTGTGGAACACTTTAGGATTGATGATAGAAACTCATATGCTAAAACCCTATCCAAAACGAGTTGACGGCACTTTTGAGATGCTTAAGACTCTAATTGAAGTTTCTCACCAGCAAAAAAGTAAAATTCAAGATGCAAGAGCAAAAAACTTTCAACAGTTTTCTGAAGCTAAAAATTATCCCCTCAACTTTCAGGTGGATTCTTCAAGCCATAGTCGCCTCACTTTTTTGGGTTACGAGCTTGAAACCTTAACAAGCGAAATCACAAATCTACCTAGAATCAAATTCAGAAGAGATCAACCCTATACAGCAGAAGTAAGCTATTACAATAAGTTTATGCCTACAGATTCTGTAAGTATTCCCAACGCATACATCATCCCTAAGCAGTGGTCGAAAGTTGTGGATTTACTGAAATGGAATAATGTGAGTTATGAGCGCTTTGCGAATGATACGCTGATAGAAGTTGAAGAATATCGAATTGAAGATTACAAAACCCGATCTTCTGCCTATGAAGGGCACTATTCACATTATGAAACTAAAGTGAGTTCCCAGATTGTTGAAAGACAATATTCTCAAGGAGATGTTATAGTAACAGTAAATCAACCTGGACTACGCTATATTATTGAAGCTTTGGAGCCAGTTGCTGTAGATTCGTTTTTTAACTGGAATTTTTTTGACAGTATTCTCCAACAGAAGGAAGGTTTTTCGCCATATGTTTTTGAAGATCTGGCCCTTGAAATTTTTGAAAATAATCCAAACTTGAAAACTAAATTTGAGGAAAAAAGAAAAGACGACAAAGCATTTTCTAAAAACTGGTATGCGCAATTAGACTGGATTCATAAACATTCCAAATACTATGAGTCAGCTCATTTAACCTACCCTATCGTTAGGGTGCTGCATTAAATACTCTTTTGGAAATAGGAGTTTTATGTTGGCGTACGATTTTTTCAGTGCCTTTTGGGTTTGTTCAAAATTCTTCCACTTTGCTTTTTTGATCCCCTCTGAAAGCTCTGGAACAAGTTGACCCTCAAAATCAGTTTTCATTTCAAACCAAAAGGTTTCTTTGAGTTTATATTTGTTATTGCGATTGATGATGTGATAAGTAGTTTGCAGGAAGGAGACAATTTCCAAACCTTCTACACGGGTTTCCTCTTCCACTTCTCTAAGTGCAGTTGTCTCGATGGATTCTCCTTTTTCTGCTTTACCTTTAGGTAAATCCCACTTTTTATTGCGGTAAATAAATAAAATTTCTTTGTTGGTGTTGTACACCAAACCGCCTCCTGCAGTAATTACTTTTAGTTTCTTTTTGAGGTGCTTTAAAAGTTTGGATTCTTTCTTATGGTAAAGGTTGAGGTACACTAATTCGCCAGACTCAATTTGGCGGATAAGTCGCTTTAATTTCGCTTTTTTAATAGGAATATTGGTATAATTTGAACCTACATTTTCTTGAGTGGACAATATTATTGGCACATCATTAACGAAAACTTTATACATTTGCAACTATGATTTTAGATGAAAAAACAGCCCGTAAAACTGCAGAGCTATTGCTGCAAATTAACGCAATAAAATTAAATCCACAAGAGCCTTTTACTTGGGCAAGTGGCTTAAAATCTCCGATTTATTGCGACAATAGAATTATTTTGTCATATCCGCCAATTAGAAATTATATCGTTTCAGAAATGGCAAAACCTATCGAAACGCTTTTTGGAAAACCAGATGTTATTGCTGGGGTTGCCACTGGAGCTATTGGCATAGGGGCTATCATTGCAGATTATTTGGGATTGCCCTTTGTTTATGTAAGGCCGGAGCCCAAAAAGCATGGTCGACAGAATCAAATAGAAGGAAAACTAGATGCTCATGCTAATGTAGTAGTGATAGAAGACCTCATAAGCACGGGTAAAAGCAGTTTGAATGCTGTAAAAGCCTTGAAAAATGAAGGACATGCTAACATAAAAGGAATGATGGCTATTTTTACATATGGTTTTGAAGCTTCAGAAACATCTTTCGAAGAACAGCATTTGGATGTTTATACACTTGGAAATTATGATATCCTTTTGGAAGAAGCTTACAAGACCAATTACCTTAACAAAAAAGAAGTTGAACTATTAAAAACCTGGCGTAAAGATCCTGCCAACTGGAACCAATAACTATGTATATAGAGAGCGAAAAGAAAATTGTAGCTAAAAGTCAAAAAGAAACTTATGAGTTTCTAAAACATGTTGAAAATTTTGAAAAATTAATGCCAGAAGGAATTGAAAAATTTGAAATGCTTTCTGAAGAAAGCTTTCTTTTCCAATTGAAAGGGATGCCAGCAATTAAGTTAAAACTTGACAAAACTGAACCTCATCATCTGGTTGTACTTGCTGCTGCAAGTGATAAACTTCCTTTTACTCTTAAAGGTGAAATAGAAGCTATCAATGATAATGAATCCGAAGTCCAATTAATTTTCGAAGGTGAATTTAATAGTATGATGGCAATGATGATTAAAAATCCAATCAAAAAATTTATTACTACCTTAAGTGAGAATTTAACTACTATTTAGATCTCTTATGACTTCTTAACAATTTAAAAGTCAAGATTTAATTTATTAAGGCAATTGCTTAATGTTAATTGCCTTTTTTTCATGTTTATTTTTGCTGATTTTAAATAAAATCTTAACTTCATTTGGCATTACATAGTTATGGAAAAAGACAGACTGAAGGCGCTATACAAGTATAGAATTATAGATTCAGAACAAGATGAGAGTTTTGACCGATTAATAAAAATCGCAGCAAAAGTCTGTGAATGTTCATACGCTCATATCAGTTTTATTGATGATGAAAGACTATGGGTCAAATCCAGTTTCAATTTTGAGGCAAAAGAGTTTCCTAGAGAAGATACATTTTGCAACTTAACCATTGATCGTCCTGAAAAGCTGAAAGTAATTCCAAATGTAGATACAGAAGAGGATTATAAAGTCCAAAATGTAGCTTCTAAAAATCCTTTGGTTAGGTTTTATGCTGGGAAGTCCATCGTCAACGACGATGGCTTCGCATTGGGTACCATATGTGTATTCGATTCTAAACCAAAAAAACTTACCCCCACTCAAAAAGAAATTCTGGTCCAACTTTCTAAGGAGGTAATGGAGAAAATCATTGCTCATAAGGAGAGGTTAGAGCTGAAAGAACTCAATGAAAAAATAACTGATGGAAAAAACAGATTCCAGACTTTACTCAATAACACAGGGGACATGGTTTTTCTGCTGGACTCCACTTATAAATTCATTGAATTTTACGGCAAGGATGATAATTTACTTTTAGACACCTCTAAATTTTTAGGTAAAACAATTGATGATATAGATATTGATCAAAACCTTGTTCATCAACTCAAATTGGCAGTAAAAGCTAGTAAACTTTATAATTCCAGTATTCCTGTAGAATATGAACTGAGCAGCGATAACTCACAGAAATGGTTCAGTATGAATGTGACTGTGATACAAAGAGAAAATTTTGAAACTGAAATACTTTGTGTTATAAGAGAAGTCACAGACCGAAAAAAAGCTGAGAAAAATCTCAAGCTGGTCAATAATCTTTTCAATGAAGCAGAAAGTCTTGCTAGAGTTGGTGGCTGGCGTTATGATGTTAAACAAAAAGAGCTATTCTGGACACCAATTTTGAAAGAAATTGCTGAAATAGAAAACCACATCCAACCAACTATTAACGAAGCAAAGCGTTTTTTCAAAGACGGAAATAGCCTTGAACGGATTACTCAAAAAGTAATTGACTGTATAAAATTCAACATGTCATATACAGGAGAGTTTGAGGTCATAACTGCAAAAAAAAGACCCATTTGGGCACTTGTCAATATTAAACCAGAAATAGTTGACGGGGAATGTGTAGGGATTTATGGATCCTTCCAGGATATTACCGAAATAAAAAATACCAAGGAGAAACTTAAAAAAGAGAAAGGTAAGCTCAACAATATCATAAACGCTACCAACCTTGGTACCTGGGAATGGGATATACAATCAGGAAAGGCTATATTCAATTCAAGATTTGTTGAAATGCTTGGATATACTACAACAGAAATTCCACTTATAAACTCAATAGAGACTTGGAATAACTTGACACATCCTAAGGACCTAATAGAAAGCAATAAAGTTCTGAAAGAGCATTTTAATGGAGAAACAGATTTTTATCAAATTGAATTAAGACTTAAACACAAGCTAGGACATTGGGTTTGGGTTTTGGATAAAGGTAAAGTTATTTCTTGGACGGTTGACGGAAAGCCAGGATGGATGTTCGGAACTCATCAAGACATTTCTAGCAAAAAAGCTTTAGAAAAAGACCTAAAACAAAATGTACAGCAGTTTAAAAATATATTTGAACTCTCCCCAATTGGAATAGTTATTACTGATTTTGTTTCAGGCGAGTTCCTTGACGTCAACCAGGCTATGCAAAACATGATTGGTTATGCTGAAGATGAAATTCTTGGCATGAGCATCTGGTCCATTACACCAGAAAAATATGTTACCGAGACTGACACATTAGAAATCAAAAAACTCAAAGATTACAACAAGGTTGGTCCTATGGAAAAGGTTATTAGGACAAAATCAGGAGAGTTACTTACTGTAGTTATCAATGGACTTATTCATTTCGATAAAAATGGAAAACGCATTGTTATATCTACTTTACAAGATGTAACAGAACAAAAAAGAATTGAAAAGAAATTAAAAGATTCCAAAACAGAAGCGATAAAAGCTAGTCAAGCCAAATCCGAATTTGTTGCAAATATGAGTCATGAGATCAGGACACCGCTAAATGGTGTCATAGGATTTTCAGACTTATTGATGAAGACTCCACTTAACGAAGTCCAACATCAATACATGAAAACCGTTTTTCAATCTGCAAATATACTTTTGGACTTGATCAATGATGTTTTAGATTTCTCAAAAATTGAATCTGGTAAATTATTACTGGATACAGCAAAAATTAACTTATTATCAATAGTAGAAGAAGTAGCAGATTTAACCAAATATGAAGCTCATAAAAAAGGCCTTGAGCTTATTTTAATTGTAGAAGAAAATGTACCAGATTACATATGGATAGATGGAGTGAGGATAAAACAAATCCTTATGAATCTTATCAATAATTCAATAAAATTCACCAATAAAGGTTACGTCAAACTTAGCATTTCACTAAAAAATAAAACCAATCACCTTTCTAACTTAATTTTCTCTGTAGAAGACACAGGAATAGGAATTGCTAAAGAAAATCAAAAGAAAATCTTCAATGCCTTTATGCAGGAAGACACATCGGTCACAAAAAAATATGGTGGGACTGGTTTAGGTCTTGCAATATCTGATAAGATATTGAACTTGATGAATAGCAAACTAAGGCTTAAAAGTAAAATTGGTCAAGGGAGTACATTTTCTTTTGAGGTTGTACTAGAGTCGGAATACAGCAAAAAAAATGATGATGAAAATATAGGTAATGCCAAGAGAGTGATGGTGATCTCATCTTTAAAAGAATATTTTGAGACCGTAAAAAATCTTCTAAAGCCTTTTGGAATTACAACTAACTATGCAAAAGACATAGATAGCGCTTCCTTGAAAATGATAGAGACTTCCCCTGAGATTATATTTGTAAATCAGGAATCTTCAGTTGAAAAATCATCTCAATTGGTTTCCAAATTGAAAACACACAGCAAGTCTAAAAACATTCGTTTCGTTCTTCTTTGTAAATCCAACTTAAACGAAGAACATGAAAAACTTAAATTCTTAAAGTATTTTGATAAGCAAATTACTAAACCTATTAAAAAAGGAGATCTTTATCAAATTTTCTCCGATAATCAACTAAGCCTGGATACCGGCCAGGAAAATAAACTTGATTTAAAAGTTCTTGAAGAAACTAGTGGCTTAAAATTTTTAGTAGCTGAAGATAACCTAATTAACATGGAACTGATCAAGTCCTACCTTAAGAATATTTATAAAGATGTCGTTATTTATGAAGCAGAAGATGGTCATAAAGCACTTAAGTTATTTAAAAAACATCAACCAGACATGGTGTTCTCCGATATTCAAATGCCTAATATGAATGGTTATGAATTAACTCGAGCAATTAGAACCGAAAAAACCGGTAAATCTGTTCCCGTCATAGCAATAACTGCTGGAACAGTAAAAGGAACCAAGGAAAAATGTTTAGAGGCTGGAATGGATGACTATATTTCAAAACCTATACTGCAAGAATCCATAAAAAATATCATATTAAAATATACTCCAAAAGTAGGTGGTATAAGCTTGCAAACCACTTCTAATGATGATTATCAAGTTTCTGAAGTCAAGAAGAACAGAGATGGAACATTTAAAAAAGAACACTTGATGAAAATGATAGGACATAATGAAAAATTCTTTAATGAACTCATCAAACTGGCGGATGAAACCCTAAATGAAACACTGATTGATCTTGTAGAAGTAGAAGACAAAGAACACTTGAAAAAACTTGCACATAAGGTAAAAGGTACTGCTTTGAATCTTGGAGTAACCTCTTTGTCTGATTGTGCCTTGAAAATTGAAAAATCAAAAATCGAAAGTAAAAAGGAGTTTCAAAGTCAGAAGGAAAAACTCACTACTGAAATCAAAAACCTAATTAATTCACTCTCTGTACTTATTTAAATTTCCTGACTTAAACAGGTTTTAAAATTAAGCCATCATCAGTAAAATCGATAAAAAACAAATGAAATCACTTTCACATTCTTTATGTTTGCAAAAAAAGTTCGATGGA
Organism: uncultured Mesohalobacter sp.; assembly: GCA_964577705.1. Lineage (GTDB taxonomy): Bacteria > Bacteroidota > Bacteroidia > Flavobacteriales > Flavobacteriaceae > Psychroflexus. The sequence goes on along the minus strand of CAZOAD010000030.1, from coordinate 3,631 downwards.
TAAAGTCAAAATAAGTTTAGAGGATGTTGCAAACTTGGATTTTACAACTATTATTTGGATTGCGGCACCTGTCATGTTTACTCTAGTAGCTTTAGAATCGTATTTCAGCTACAGACAAAACAAAAAACTTTATGAAGGAAAAGACTTTATGGCCTCTACCTTTATTGGTGTAGTAAATATTCTACTGAATGGAGTAATGAAATTAGGCGTTTTTGCTTTCTTTTTATTCTTCTATAATTTGACTCCATTTTATATTCCTATGACTTGGTGGTCTTTTATCCTATGTTTTTTTGCCTTGGATTTTGTAAGATACTGGTCCCACAGAATTGCTCACGAACAGCGCTTCTGGTGGTCAACTCATGTCGTCCATCACAATTCAGAATACTATAACCTTTCCACATCTTTTAGACTTTCATGGACTCAAAATCTCAAAATTATCTTCTTTTTACCTGTAATTTTGATGGGATTTCATCCTTTTGTGTTTTTAGTTGTACATCAAATTGAAGTATTATATCAATTCTGGATACATACCGAATACATCAAAAAATTGCCTAGACCTATTGAGTATATTTTTACAACCCCCTCTCATCACCGAGTTCACCATTCCAAAAACGAAAAATACATAGATAAAAACTATGGTTCTACCCTAATCATATGGGACAGAATGTTTGGTACTTTCGCGGAAGAAGATGAAAAACCTGTTTATGGAATCACTAAACCCATAAATAGTTACAATCCATTTACACTCGTATTCCATGAATGGATAGCCCTTTCTAAAGACATAACCAAAGCAAAGTCTGTTAAAGAAGCTTTCCAAATGGCTTTCGGTAGCCCAGTAGATTATCACAAATCCGAAATGAAAAAAATTAAGGTTCAAGAAGCTAGTATTAAAAAAGAATAAACTGGCTTAGATGAATGTTCAGTTGTAAAGAGTTTTCTATTAAATTTACCCAAACTCTTATCACATGAAATTCAATTTTACGTTCGTTTTATTTTTTTGGTTTTTTAGTTATGCCTTTGCTCAAAATCCTATTCAGTCTCCAGAAGAATTTTTAGGATACCCCATAGGAACAGAATTCACAAGGCACCACCGTGTTTTAGATTATTTCAATCACTTAGCTGAACATAGCCCAAATCTCAACTTTTCTTCCTACGGCAAAACTAACGAAAGCAGGACATTGAGTTTTGCGATTGTGACTTCAGAAGAAAATTTGAGTAAAATTGAGGACATTAGAACCAATCATTTAAAACAAACTGGAATTATTCCAGGAAATTCTTCTTCAGACATCGCTATTGTCTGGTTAAGTTACAATGTACACGGCAATGAGGCCTCTAGTACTGAGGCTGCGATGGTAACAGCTTTTGAACTTGTGACTAAACACCAAGCCACTTTAAAAAACACAGTAGTTATTATAGATCCCTGTGTCAATCCAGACGGAAGAGATCGTTACGTCAATTGGTATAATCAGGTAAAGGCAACACCTTACTCCCCATACCAAGATGCAGTCGAGCATAATGAACCCTGGCCGGGTGGAAGACCTAATCATTACCTGTTTGATTTGAACCGGGATTGGATGTGGGCTACTCAGGTAGAGACTCAACACAGGCTCAAACTTTATAACCAATGGATGCCCCACGTTCATGTCGACTTTCATGAACAAGGCATCAACTCCCCTTATTATTTTGCTCCCGCAGCCGAGCCTTTTCATGAAGTGATCACCGATTTTCAAAAAGAATTTCAAACCAGAATCGGAAAAAACAATGCCAAAGCCTTTGATGAAAACTCCTGGTCCTACTTTACTCGAGAACGTTTCGATTTGTTTTACCCAAGCTATGGAGACACCTACCCTACCTACAACGGCGCCATAGGAATGACTTACGAGCAAGCTGGAAATGGACGCGCTGGACTTGGGATAAACACAGATGAAAACTACGAGTTGACTTTAGTAGATCGTGTAAAGCATCATGTCACTAGCGGACTTACAACAATAAAAACCTCTTCTGAATTTACCGCAGAATTAAATTCTGAATTTAAAAACTACTTCAAACATTCACCTAACTTTGATTATTACGTCCTGGCTGGAGATGATAAAAAACTGAAGGTTTTGAGCCAGCTTCTGGATAAGCATGATTACGAATATGAATTTTCGAGCAGCAAAACCTTAAAAGGCAAGCACATATACAGCAATACAAACACTTCTTTTGAAGCTGAAAATGCCTTAGTTCTGCCTACAAATCAACCTAAAGCTAAAATGCTTAAGGTTTTGCTCGAAGCAGATCCAAAATTGAGCACACCCCTCACGTACGATATTACATCCTGGAATATAGGGTTGGCCCATGGAATAGACATTTACACTGTAAAGGGTAAAATTGATTCTAAGCCCAAAAAGGACAATTTCAACAAACTTGAAGTTGAAACCGGTACAATTGGTTATATCTCACCTTGGAAAACGAAAGTTCATGCTCAGTTTTTGGCTAGACTTCTCGAACATAAAATTGATGTTAGAGCGACTACAAAACCACTTAAAATTGAGGGAAAATCTTATGAGCGTGGAAGTTTAATCATTACCAAAACCAATAATCAAGCGTCAAATGTGGATTCATTAGTTATAGCACTTGCCAATGAATTTGAAATCGATTTAAAGACAACCCAAACCAGTTTTTCAGACTCCGGAACAGATTTCGGCTCACCAGATGTGAAAAAAATTCACCCTCAACGTATTGCGGTTTTGAGAGGAAAGGGCACTTCTTCACTCAGTTATGGTTCCTTATGGTATTTCTTTGAACAGGAATTGAATTATCCCATCATTTCAATAGCTACAGATGACTTCAACAGTATTGATTTGAAAAACTATGATGTGCTCATATTACCTGATGGCAGATACTCATCACTCTTGACTGACGCTAAGTTAAAAACGTTGTCAACTTGGATAAAAAGTGGTGGAAAAGTGATTGCCATGGCCAATGCTTTATCTTCTTTTGAGGGGAAAAAAGGCTTTGGATTAGAAAAAGTAAAGGTAGAAAAAGACAGTACCGAAGTGAATTTGACTCCTTATGCTGAGCGAGAAAGAGAACGCACCAAAGACAATATCACCGGAGCTATCTTCAAAGTAAAAGTCGACAACACACATCCTTTAGGATTTGGATATGGTGTTGAATATGCTACTCTTAAAACAAGTTCTTCTGCATTTCAGTACCTCAAAAAAGGATTTAATGTAGCTTATCTGGATAGTTCATCACAGCGCCTGAGTGGTTTTGCTGGTGAGAATGCTTCAGAAAATATTTCCAATTCATTAGTATTTGGCGAACAGCGACTGGGTAGAGGCAGCATTATTTATATGGTGGACGACGTCATGTTCCGTTCCTTTTGGGAAAACGGTAAACTGTTCTTTGTCAATGCCCTTTTTATGGTTAATAATAGGAGTCAAAGCTTTAGATAAGCGAAGTTTGATCTACAAAATTATAGGAAATTGAGTTTTAAATTTCTTATTTAAAATCTACAGTACTATAGTCAGCTTTAATGTTTAGGATTTTGGAAGAAGATACAGCTGATTTATTTTGATATATTTTAGAATCAAAAGCTTCGTTAACCTTATAATTTAGCTTATTTTCTAATTCTAAATCTGAGGAT
>CAZOAD010000029.1:0-33849 GCA_964577705.1 uncultured Mesohalobacter sp. | reverse complement strand
CTTAAAATAGATGTATATGATAGGTCCCCAATATTGCAGGTGACAGGAAAATACCATTGGTTTTAAGTGATTTCTATAAAGATTTGTTTTAAAGCCCGAAGATGCTCAAAAAGCAAGACGTATAAAATTTTAAATTTTTAAATAATTATTTTTAGAATCTTTTAAAAAAGGACTTATTTTACAGTTTTAAATTCAAAAAAAGCAATGGGTTTTAAACAATCGATTAATGGTTTCCGAAGAAAGGCTACTAAATCAATAACTAAAGGTCTACTAGATCCCCAAAGTATTAGCCTTTCTAGTCAGGCGTCTATTCAACGTATATTAATCACCCGTCCCAATCACAGACTTGGCAACCAGTTACTCATTACCCCGTTGATAAAAGAAGTCCATGAGCAGTTTCCTGAAGCAACAATAGATTTATTTTTGAAGGGTAATCTGGGGAGTATTCTCTATCAGAACTATGAATATATAGATGAGATCATTAGTTTACCTAAAAAACATTTTAAACAACTGAACAAGTATTTGTTTGCTTGGATAAAGTTAAGACAAAAGAAATACGATTTGGTCATCAACGCAGAAGCTTCCTCATCATCAGGTCGTTTATCGACCAAGGTGGCCAGGGCCAATCATAAATTTTTCGGTTTTGAGCGAGAGCTCAACGTTTTAAAAGTTGCTGATGCAGCTCATATTTCAAAATATCCGATTTACAGTTTGCGCCACTATTTGGGTCAGTCCCTTACAGAAAAGGCTTTGCCCGATTTAGAAATTAAATTAACTGATAAAGAACTAGGTGAGGGAAGAAAAATCCTGTCCCAATATGCGGACTTAAGTAAGCCAACCCTGTGTCTATATACTTTTGCAACCGGAGGAAAATGTTTTAAAAAACAGTGGTGGCAAGATTTCTATCGAGATTTAAAGAAAGAGTTTCCAGACCATAATATTATTGAAGCTTTGCCAGTGGAAAACATATCTTCTTTAGATTTTGGGATCCCCGCCTTTTACAGTAAAAACATCAGAGAGCTGGCCTCGTTTATTTCTCAGACCAATGTATTCATTACGGGAGATTGTGGCATCATGCATTTGGCAGCTGCTACCAGTACACCAACTATAGGATTGTTTAGTGTTACAGGAACAGAGAAATATGGACCCTATAATAAGGGATGTTTAGGTCTAGATACCAATCATAAAACCACACTGCAAATCTCAGAGATGATCAAAACTCAAGTGGAGCGTTTAAATTTGTCAACAGAAAAGCATAGCTGAAAGAACACATTCAAACCAAAGTAAATGGTTAATAAAAAGAATTACCTTTTTTATATTTTTTTATTATTGAGTTTCACTACTTGGTCACAAAATACAAGTGGAGAAATTTTGTATGGGCAAAGTGTAGAAAAAATGTATGGTGACACAACATCGATTGATAACTCGGATCTTAAAAAAATATTAATTGAGCTATTTAAGAAAAAACAAAAAGTCTTATCACCAGATAAAAATTTTTATAGTCTAAAGTTTAAAGGTAATAAATCTATTTTTGAGAGACTGAATTTGATGAATAATGATGGGGGCAGTAAAATAACCAAAGAACTTGCAAAAGGAATATATTTCGTTGATGTAGTTGATAAGTCTATTTATCATAAAGGAAATTTTTTGGGAGAAAACTTAATTATTTATCACGTAAAACCATCCTATGACGAATGGCAAATTAAGAATGAAAAAAAAATCATTCGTGGATATAATTGTATGAAAGAAGTAACTATAAGACGGAATGAAATAGGTGTAGAATCTAAAGTTACAGCTTGGTTCTCAACAGATATCAACTTGAGTTTTGGTCCAAAAAATTACTTCGGTCTTCCTGGTTTAATTATAGAATTACATGAATTTGATAATACATATTATGTTAGGGAATTAAATTTTAAAAATGTAAAACTTGATACAGTTGACTTGAAAGATAAAAGCATAATATCGTATGAAGAATATAAAAATAAAGCAAATGCTAGTATCAGGTTTTAATTCATAAATATTAATCTACTGTTTTTTATTTCCAATCTTAGATTATCATACATTATTTAATTTTAAAATAAACATTTAACATAAATAATTCTTGGTTTACACTACTAATGTTTTAGTTTGTTATCCTCAAGGGTTATATGAAAAATCTGATATTATGTTTTCTATTTAGTTTCGTTTCTTTTTCACAAGAAGGTTATGTCCTTTATGAAAATGAAGCTGAATTGGATCAATATTTTCAAGACATTAAATCTTCAGACTCTACTCGATGGGAAAGGGTAAAAGACTTTGGAAATCTTAAACTAAAAATGGATAGGAGCATAACCTATAAACTTAGGTTTAATAATGAAAAGTCCATTTTCAACCCTATTCTAAACGAGAATGATGGCCATTTGTTGAAATTGTCAAAAAGTAAATCTGGAGCATATTATAAAGATGAGCAAGAGAATTTTTTCTATGTCAATAAACGCTTTCGTAATTTCAATGTAAAGCTTGCCGATATCATTTGGGAAATTACTGAAGAGGAAAAAGAAATATTAGGTTATATCTGTATGAAAGCTATTGGAAACAAAGTCTTTGAAAATTCGAAAATTTCATCATCTGTAATTGTAGCCTGGTTTACAAAAGATATACAGGTGCCACATGGACCTAAAGGGATAAATGGATTACCAGGTTTAATACTTGAGGCCCATTATGGAAGTAGTCATTTTTATGCAAACAATATAAATTTAGAACCTCAGAAACCTATTTCTAAACCAGTAAAAGGTGAAGAAATTAACGAAGAAGAATTTAGTCAATTAATGCGCAGTGCGGTGAAAAACTGATTATTATGAAAAAACTTATTACTATAATTATTGTGTCGATTTTATGTCTTCAATTTACTTATGCTCAAAGTGGAGAAATCATATACAAGAATGAGCCCACACCGCCAGAAGGACTTGAGGAGATGAAAAAAACAGACCCTCAGAAGTACAAGCGTTATTCCTTCATGATCAATAAAATGAATGAAAGGACAAAACGTCTGAGATATACTTTAAAATTTAATACAGAGCACTCTAAATTTTCAACTAATCCTAGTATGGCTAAGGAGGATAATGCCATGTCCAGGATGTCAATGCCTCAAAGTGAGTATTATTATGATTTGGCTTCCAATGAGCGCTATCAAAAGAATAATATAACAGGAAAAGAGCTTTTAGTTAAAAAAGTACCGATTGAATGGTCGATTACTAAAGAAACTAAAGTTATTAAAGGATACAACTGTAGAAAAGCTGAAGCTAGTCAGGTATTTCATACTATCGACCGAAAAACTGAAGAATTAAAAACCAAAGAACAACCTATTACAGCCTGGTTTACAACTGAACTACCCTTTTCTTTTGGTCCTGAAAATTATGGTGGCTTACCAGGTTTGGTATTGGAGTTGAGTACACAGGGTAATAATTATACGGTTGAAAACATAAAATTGAAAGAAAATAAAAATAAATCTATTGATTTTCCAGATACAGACAAGGCTATTTCAGAACAAGAAGCTGCTAAGCAAATGCATAAAGCAATAGCAAACATGATGGGAGGATAGGCATATGATAAAGTACAATTTTTCATTAGTTTGTCTTTTTTTCTTTCAAATAATCTCATCTCAATCCATCTAACTCGATGGCTTTATTACCGAAGTTTGCGACAATCCATTAGCGTATATTTTAAAAATTCATAATTATTGCTAATTATCAAATCTATAATAAAACTCTATAATTATTGCTAATATTTACGGTTTAACCGTAAATGTATTACGGTAAAACCGTAAATATTGATGATATTTAAAAATTTAACAGTCGAATTTTATACGTTACTGTTTTTTTTTTTTTAAAGTTCACAGCAAATATTAAAACTATGAAAGTGTTCTTCTAATTAGAAAAAAAGGAAGCGCTTTTCGAGATGAAAAGCGCTCCACAGATTGAGACATGAAAATTCACATCTCACTAACAATGCAATGATACGAATTTTCATGAAGATGTTTACGGCCTTGGGCTGAGACTCGATGTCAACCATCGAAATTTAATTACATTTTAAAATATAATATCATGAAAAAAGTATTTTCAATAATCGCTTTAAGTGCGATGACCTTAAGTTTAAGTAGTTTTGATTCAAATTCAAAAATCATTGATGATCCACACAGTATGTGTCTTGGTGCCGCTGCTGATTTACAAATGTCATATTTAAGTGCAGGGTATTCCTGGGAACAAGCTGTTGGCGCTGGAATTGAAGCTTATAGTTTTTGCATGGCATCGGAGTCGCCTCAAATGCTATAATTTTAATGTTTGGAAAAATGAATTACAAAATCATTATGTATTTAATTTGTTTTGGATGCCTCACTTCTATGGTGGGGCAATCCAAACATCTGGAAATTGAGTATCAACTTAATTTAAAACTTATCGATGATTCTAAAGAATCATCAGATTTTATGAACAGAATTATCAACAATCTAAAGCAATATGAAGACAGATTGAAATTTATCCTGCAAGTTGATAACGAATATTCAAAATTTTATGGTAAAAAATTTTTAGAAAGTGACATGAATCCGCAACTTTCATCTCAATTAAAACTTCATAGTGATTTTAGTAAAGTATATTATCAAAGTAAAAAGGAAGAAGTTTTTATCATTAATTTTATAAGTAATGCCTTTTCAGGAACGGTTATCAAGGACAAAATAATTGATCTGGACTGGAAAATTCGACAATCAGGTAGAAAAGTGATTCTTGGCTACGAATGTTATATGGCTGAAACAACATTAGAAATTGGAAGAGATAAATACTCAATTAAAGCCTGGTTTACACCGGCGATTAACTTTAAGTTGGGCCCAAAAAATTTAAATGGCTTACCAGGTCTTATTTTAGCATTTGAACAAAATGCGCAGCAGTACTATGAGGCTATAAAAATTACTCAATTAAAAAATAAGGATATAATTATTCCTGAGTTTGAATCCACTCAAACATATGATGAATTCACCAATGCCATAATTGAGAAATACAATTTTGCGGATTATTAATTATGCAATCTTGACCAAAACATAAATAACGAGTATTGAATATCATGAAAAAGTTTTTTTCAATTATCGCTTTAAGTGCGATGACGTTAAGTTTAAGTAGTTTTACTACTTTAAATAATGAATCTAATAATTTAGAAATTACTAATAATTGCGTGCAATTAGCAATGGAAGTTCATGATTCCTGGACCAATCAAGGATTTAGTGATCATTACGCTTCAGGTTGGGCTGATCAAGCATATGATGCATGCATGGCGCATATTGGAGGACACATGCAGTAAATTTATTAATTTAATAACTCATCAGCTTCAATTTCTAGCTGATGAGTTTAAATAAAACTTGATGAAATATATATTAATTATACTTGTGCTTATAAGTTTAAATTTAAATGCTCAAACATCTGGGTATGTTAAATATGAATCTGAAATTGTTTCTCAAGTCATTGATACGAGTAAAATCAATAATGACAATGTCAAACAAATGATGTTACAAACGGTCCAAAAGATGAAAAAGGAGATGCCCTCTGCTAGCTATGAATTAAAATTCAATGATAAGAAAGCAATTTTTAAAATGAAGAAAAAAATGTCGGTAGATCATACTATTGACTTTGATGATATAGCAGGATTCTCGGATGCTGATGGAGAGTTTTTTACCGATTTAGTTAATGAAATGCGATTAAGAAAAATTAGAGCTTGGAATAAAGATTATATCATCAGATCAAGTTTCCCTCAGTGGAAAATTATAAATCAAGAAAAAAATATACTGGGTTATGAATGTTTGAAGGCAACAACTAAAAAACAATTAGATAATGGAGATTTAATTGAAGTGAACGCCTGGTTTACAAAAGATATCCCTTTCAGTTTTGGACCAAAAGAATACGTTGGTTTACCTGGTCTTATTTTAGAAATTGAAGAACGCGGCATTCGATTCTATGCAACACAGGTAAATTTAAATGATAAAACTTATTCTATCAAACTGCCAGAGGTTGACAAAAGTATTACAAGAACAAAGTTTTTGAGTCAATCTCCATATCGAAGATAGTTTTTTAACTAAATATTTAGTTGTATTTGTTTTCTAAATTAATCATTATGATTTTCAAATTTTTTGTGCTTTTTTTATTGAACTATAATTTATCTGTCGCGCAGCAAACATTTATTTATAAGCCTTCTGTTGACATTGATTATAAATCAATTGAAATTAATAGTGTTAAAAAAATGATGAGAAATGTTGAAAGTCAACTTAAAAAATTTGAGTTTGTACTTAATGTAAATAGTAACGAGTCCTTTTTTTATCAATCAGAAGTTCTTTCAGATGAATCCAAAAATTTACAAATAATAAAAGTAGCTGAAGCTATGTCTTATTCTAAAGAAGAGTGGTTCTATGATGCTGATAAATCTCATTTGATACTCAGCACCAATGTTATGAATACCCCATTTTCTTTAAAATTTGATGAATTACCTGATTGGGAAATTAAAAATGATACTAAAAGAATTGGAAACTACAAGGTTGTAAAGGCAACCACAAGTCGAAAATTCATAGGCTCAAAAGGTGTAAAAGAAAAAGAGATCGAAGCTTGGTTCTGTCCTGATATTCCCGTACCTCATGGGCCAATGGGAGCTGTAGGATTACCTGGTCTTGTTATTCAGTTAAGACTTCAAAACACAATTTTTACACTAGATCAAGTTATAGAAAAGGATTCATTAGAAATTGATGAACCCGATAAATCTAACACTATGCCTTCTAAGGAGTTTTATACTTTGATAGATCAAAAAGTTGGTGACTTTAAATCATCCATTCAAAACTAATTTATTCTACGCTTACTCATTTTTATGCCAAAACTTTTTCTTTCATTCCTCATTTTTATACTATTCATAAGTCTTACATCCGCTCAATCTATCCAACTTGATGGATTTATTACTGACAGTCTCGAAAATCCGCTAGCCAATACCAATGTGATTGCTACGCCTTTACAGGAAGCAAATTCACAGATCAAATTTAGCATTAGCAGTTCAAGGGGAGAGTATAGACTAAAGCTGGAAGAAAATCAATCCTATTTAATTGAAATCACGCATTTGGGGTTTAAAAAAATCACAGATACGCTAGAATTGTCTGAGGATGTGTCCAGAAATTTCGTAATGCGGGAAAGCACCGAAAGTCTGGAGGAAATCCTGATCCAGCAGGAAATGGCGGTGATCGTGAAAGAAGATACCATTACCTACCGGACCGACCAATTCAAAACAGGGGAGGAAAGAAAGTTAAGAGATGTCCTTAAAAAATTGCCAGGCTTGGAGGTGGATAGAGAAGGAAACGTTACCGTGAATGGTAAAGAAGTCACCAAACTGATGGTGGATGGCAAGGCTTTTTTCACAGGAGATGAAAAGTTGGGCGTGAACAATATTCCTGCCGATGCCGTAGATGAGGTAGAAGCCCTGGATAATTATAGTGAAGTTGCCTTCCTGAAAGGTCTGGAAGACAGCGATAAAATGGCCCTCAATATTAAACTTAAAAAGGGGAAAAAGAAGTTCGTCTTTGGTGATATAGAAGCTGGTGGTGGTGTAGAAGATCGCTTTTTATTGCATCCTAAATTGTTTTATTATAGCCCCAAAACCGCTGTCAATGCCATTGGTGACTTTAATAATACGGGGCAAAAGTCCTTCACAATAAAGGATTATTTAGATTTTGAAGGCGGTATGGCTTTAGCCTTGGAAGATCAGGGAGCCTATTCCAGATTATACTCAGATGATTTCGCTCAATTCTTAAGGGAAGATGATTTTATCTTCAATAAAAATGATTTTGGAGCTGCCAGCCTCTCTCAGGAACTTGGCGGGAATTTTAGTCTGGATGCTTATAGTATTTTCAATAAAAGCAAGATGAGAACCCAAACGCTTCAGGACATCATCTACCAAACGACCGAAGCGCCAGATGAAACACGTGACCAGTCTAATGAAAATGATTTATTATTCAGCATAAGCAAGATTAAACTGAGATACGATAACAACGAGGATACAGATCTGAGAGCCAATACCAATTTTAAATACAACACAGCCGAGGCGCAATCCCTCTTAACTTCTGAAGTAGGGGATAGTAATCGGTTTGTGAATACCAACACTCAACCTGAAAACTTTGAGTTTCTTCAAACCTTCAATCTCAATAAACAGTTTACTTATAAACACACCTTAAAGCTGGAAGCTAAAATCAAAAGTGAAGACCAAACCACGGATAGACTTTGGAATTTTAATCAGCCTTTGTTTACCAATATCATTCCTTTGGTGGATGAAGGCGATGATTTTAGGCTTAATCAACTGAACCAAAAGCAGGTAACCAACTTAAGTCTGAATGCCAAACACTACTGGGTGCTGGCCGATTTCCATCATATTTATCCAGTAGCAGGTGTGGACTATTTCAATTATAACTTAAGCAGCCTCGATGAGCAGATTTTAAACGATGGGAGCATCAATAGTTTTGAGTCGGCTGGCTTTAACAATCAGCTGGATTTTGAACTGTTTAAAGCGTCTCTTGGGTTTCAGTATAAAACTCAGATCGGGGAATTGGTCCTTAGGCCTGGACTGGTGGTCAAAAACTTCAACTGGAATGTCTCTCAATTTGGTGATGAATTGGTCAACGATCAGACGGCTATTCTATTACCAGAATACAGCGTGGGAATGAAAACCTGCAAAACCAGATCTACCATTCGGCGAGATTGCTTTACAGTCAGTTCAACATGTTCAAAGGTTTATTTTATAACGCCAGCCTATCCTATACGCACCGCGAAAGCAGTATTCGGAATCAAACCCAGATCGAAGGCATCGATCAGATCAGTACCAGTATTTTTACCGATTTACCCGAAAATACCTACAGCATCAATGGAACTATTAATAAACGTATTCCAGATTTTACCTTCACGTTGGGCGGAAATACCACCTTGTCTGAATATTCCAGAATCATCAATGATGAGGTCCTGGACTATGAAAGTCTTAACTTTGGTTATAATGCCAAAGTTAGAACGCGTTTTGACGACTGGCCCAACCTGGAAGCTGGAGTACGACAGAGCTTTTCAAAATTGGACTCAGACGCCATTAATAACAAGTTTACCACGTTGTCTCCCTTTGCAAATTTAGAGTATGACTTTGGAGACTTTATTTTTGAATTTAACTACGATTACACTTATTTTGAAAACCAGACCACAGGAGACGTCAATCGCTTTGAGCTGGCCGATGCCTCTTTGTTTTATGGCAAAGAAGACTCTGCCTGGGGCTTTGAAGTGAATGCGACTAACTTATTTGACATCAACTTTAAACGTCAAAACTCAGTCAGTGAATTTATTGTCTCAGACCAGCGAATTTTCGTGCAGCCTCGGATTGTGATGTTTAAGGTGATTTATAAGTTGTAATTCGGTTTTCAGGTCAATTCTTTAGTCTTTTTCTCCAATATAGATGTCAGGGCTCTGCCCCTAAGTATAAATATTGGATACTTGTTTTACGAAGATTTGAGGGCTCTGCCCCTCTGTAGCCTTTCTGTTTTCTAAACTTACGGAGCTTTGAGGGCTCTGCCCTCTTTTTTTTAGGTCTAGCTCTATAATCTTTATCTCTTAAAGCAAAGTAGATGAGGGGAGGTATATCCCAATGATCTTCCTAGCCAAAAGAAGACAACATGTTATATAAAAGGGGCGTAGACCTGGCATATCGGTTAACGAATTTATTGTGTCCGACACCCGTATTTTTCTCCCCAAACTAGATCTCGGGGCTCTGTTCCTCAGTAGCCTTTCTGTTCTCTAGACTTACGAGGATTTTAGGGCTCTATCCTCTTTTCTAAGTCTAGCTCTATAATTTTATAACTTATAGCAAAGTAGGTGAGAGAAAGCATAGACCAGTTATCTTCATAGCCAAAGAAGACAGTTTGTTATATAAAAGGGGCGTTAGCCCTCAAATCTTAGTAACTAAATCAGATAAGTGAATGCTAGGGGCGTAGCCCCATAATCTTCCTTGTAAAACGTGAGTGAATGAGACAGCGGCGTTAGCCGTGACATTTTAGTAAATAAATGAAAAAAACGAAAAAGGGGCGTAGCTCTGGCATCTTCTTCTCACACATGCTGAGCTTGTAAACTTATCCCTTTAGGACGAGTTTACAAGCCTGGACGTTGAGCTGAAGTTAACTTTAGCTTTTAGGCTGGGTATCGTGAAAAAAATAAGTTAACTTGATACAAATTCAGAAGAAAAGAAATTACAACTTGAAAGCTTCTTTGAGTTTATCCACATAATCCAGTTTTTCCCAAGTAAACAATTCCACTGTATGTTTTACCTCTCCAGAATAGTCGGAGCGGTAGATTTTAGTTTCCGTTCTTGGAGTTTTGCCCATATGTCCGTAAGCAGCGGTTTCGCGGTAAATAGGATTACGCAACTTTAAACGCTCTTCGATCATTCCCGGACGCATATCAAAAATGCCTCTTATTTTTCTGGCAATGTCTCCATCGCTCATATCGATGTGTTTATTGGTGGTGTTTACCAAAATAGAAGTAGGTTCACTCACACCGATAGCGTAAGATACCTGCACCAGGACTTCGTCGGCAATCCCAGCAGCTACCATATTTTTAGCGACGTGTCTGGCCGCATATGCCGCAGATCTGTCTACTTTACTAGGGTCTTTCCCAGAAAAGGCACCACCTCCGTGAGCTCCTTTGCCACCGTAAGTATCCACGATAATTTTACGTCCGGTCAATCCGGCATCTCCATGGGGTCCGCCAATCACAAATTTTCCGGTTGGGTTGATGTGGTAGGTAATATCGTCGTCGAACAAACCTTGAATGTCTTCCGTAAATAGGGCCTTTACTCGTGGAATCAAAATGGACTTGATGTCATTTTCAATCTTCTTTAGCATGGCGTCATCCGCATCAAAATCGTCGTGTTGGGTAGAGACGACAATGGTGTCGATACGTTGAGGAACGTTGTCATCCGAATACTCGATGGTGACCTGTGCCTTAGCGTCTGGTCTTAAATAGGTAATGTCTTTGCCTTCTCGTCTTAGTTTTGCTAATTCAATCAGCAATTTATGAGAGATATCCAGTGCCAGTGGCATATAGTTTTCAGTTTCATTGGTGGCGTAACCAAACATCATTCCCTGGTCTCCTGCTCCCTGTTCTTCTTTGGAAGTTTTATCAACACCCTGGTAAATGTCCTTGGATTGCTCGTGGATCAAAGAAATGACACCGCAGGAATCTCCAGAAAACTGGTAGGCTCCTTTGGTATAGCCAATATCGTTAATGACGTCTCTGGCAATTTGCTGGACGTCCAGATAAGTATTGCTGCGTACTTCACCTGCCAAAACAACCTGACCTGTGGTGACCAAAGTTTCGCAAGCGACTTTGGAAGTAGAGTCAAAGGCTAAAAATGAATCGAGTAGGGCATCGCTGATTTGATCGGCGATTTTATCGGGATGTCCTTCAGAAACACTTTCCGAAGTAAATAAATAGGACATAAAATAGAGTTTAAAGTTGTAACTGAAGAAAGGAAATGACACAACAAAACTCCGAACATAAACTGCTTTAGCATTTTAAAAAGAGGTTGCAATCAGTCAAATCCTTCCTCGATGCAAACATAATAAATTTGAGTCATTCTAAATTGTATTAAGTTATTTTTAGCAGATTTATACTTCAGATTCCTTTGCTTTGTATAAAAATACAGAATCATGAAAATCAGTCTCCATAAGAAACCCAACAGCGATGTACATTTTGAAGCCCAAAATGCCTTAGGTCATAAAATTGAGCTTTATAATTCCACAGCTCCAGATCCTAAAGCTCCTAGTCCGATGGAGTTGATCCTGATGGGTACAGCGGGCTGCAGTAGTATCGATATTGTGCATATCCTTAAAAAGCAAAATCTGGAGATCAAAAACTTAGATGTTGAGGTGGAGGGCTTCCGGCAGGATACCGATCCTAAGGTGTTTCATACCATAAAATTACTCGTTAAATTGGAGGGTGATATCCCGGCGAATAAGGCGAAGCGAGCGGCACAACTGTCCTTCGAAAAGTACTGCTCCGTTTCTAAAATGCTCGACCAGACTGTCGATATTCAGTACCAGGTGGAGTTGAATGGGGAGTTGTTGGAGTAGTTCTTGAGTAGTTGAGTTGGTGAGTTAGGTAGCAGGTTGTCTGATTTAAAAACCAGTTCAAAATTTTTAATTCTTAATTTTAAATTGTCAGTCAACCAGCCAACCAGTCCACCAGTCCACCAACCTACCGCTCGTACAACAAATAGGGTTTTATTTTTTTCTTGTAAATGTTGAGTTCAGATTCCCAGCTTTCTCTTATCTCCTGTGCTGTTTTTCCCTGCTGAATTTGACGCTGCAAACTTGCATTCCCTGCCAGTTTATTGAAGAAATCGTTGAAAAATAATGCTTGGTCCTGGGTGTGACGATAGGCCTGAAGCAACCAGTCTAAATTTAACTGATCGAGATCGCCATGATTTTGAAGGTTTTTGCCGTAGCAAAGCTCATTCTCATGTTTAGGATATTTAGCTCCTTCTGAGGAGGTAGGTGTGTATTCAAAATCAAAAACGGAAGGCTCCAGAAATGGCGATCCAAACACCTGAAACTGCATCGATGTTCCTCGTCCGGCATTCACATTGGTGCCTTCAAAAAAACACAGACTTGGATATAAATTGATGGACTTCGCGTTGGGCAGGTTTGGCGAGGGTTTGAGGGGTAAGTCATAGCTCAAGTTTGGGGAGTAGTCCCTCATGCTAATAATAGTTAAGTCACACTGTATTCCATTGGCTAGCCAGCCCTCACCATTGATCATCTGGGCATATTCAGCAATAGTCAATCCATGAACCACTGGCACAGGGTGCATCCCCACAAAGCTTTTAAACTCATCTTCCAAGACAGGGCCGTCAATGTAATGTCCGTTAGGGTTTGGTCGATCCAAGACCAAGAGTGGAATATTTTGCTCAGCACAAGCTTCCATAATGTAATGCAGACTTGAGATGTAAGTGTAGAAACGAGCACCTACATCTTGTATATCAAACACCATGATGTCTATATCTTCCAAATCTTTAAGACTTGGTTTTTTTTGTGATCCGTAGAGGGAAATAATAGGAATTCCAGTTTTGGCATCTAGCCCATCTTTGATGAGTTCACCTGCATCAGCAGTGCCGCGGAAACCGTGTTCGGGTGCAAGGACTTTTTGGACCTCGATATTTCGACTCAAAAGTGAATCTACCAAATGAACGTAATCCGTTTCAGAAGTAAAGATGACCGAGGTTTGGTTACCTACAATTCCAACATTTTTATTTTCAAGTAAACTGAGGTAGGTTTCTGTTCGATTGGCAGCAACACCTAGGCTGCTAAATGAATTAGTTTTATATTCTTGGGCCGTACAAGAAATACATGCCAAAAGAATAAAATAAACTGTATTTTTGAACCTCTTTAAAATCATACTTCAACTTGAATTTTGAATATTTTATTTCCAAACGGCTAGTCACCAAAACCGATTATAAAAGTAACATATCGGCTCCGATAATTAAAATTGCAATTTCGGCCATAGCGATTGGAATCATTATGATGTTTGTAGCGATAAGCACTGGCTTTGGACTTCAAAATAAAATAAGAGAAAAAATTGCTGCCTTCAATGGGCATATTGTGATCAATAATTTCTCCAATAATCAGTCAACAATTACTCAAAATCCGATAAGTACAGATCAATACTTTTATCCAGAATTCACTTACGTTCCAGAGATAGAACACATTCAAAAAGTAGCGACCAAATACGGCATCATCAGAACGGAGACTGATTTTGAAGGTATTGTGGTAAAAGGAGTAGGAGAAAACTACCGCTGGAAATACCTGAAGGAGTATCTCATCAAAGGTCAACTTCCAGTCTTTGATGAGACTATAAGCCGAGAGGTGTTGATCTCAAACTACCATGCCAATCGGTTGGGCTTTGATGTGGGGGATAAACTCATTGTTTACTTTATAAGAGAAGATCAGGACCGTTTACCGAGATCGGTAGGATTAACGATTTCAGGAATTTTTGATTCTGGCTTTAAGGAATTTGATGAAACCTACATCATCACCGATTTGAGACAGATCCAGAGATTAAATAACTGGGAAGAAGACCAGATTGGTCAGTTTGAATTGTTTGTTGAAGACTTTACAGAAATTCAGGAGGTTGGTTATAAGGTCTACGAGGAAGTGGATTCGTTTTTGAATGCCAGCACCATTATTGAATTATACCCTTCTATTTTTGAGTGGCTCAAGATGTTTGATTTCAATATCATATTGATTATTGCCATAATGATTTTGGTAGCAGGTATCAATATGATAACTGCTTTGCTGGTATTGATTTTGGAACGTACGCAAATGATTGGCATCTTAAAATCCTTGGGGTCTTCAGATTGGTCCATCCGTAAAATATTTCTGTACAACGCTGGTTTTTTAATATTCAAAGGTTTGTTCTGGGGCAACCTCATCGGCATTTCGCTTTTGCTTATTCAGAAATATTTAAAAGTGATTCCTTTAAACCCTGAGACCTATTATGTTTCTGAAGCTCCTATTTATCTGAGCCTGGATTATATTCTTGTCATCAATCTCGGTACCTTATTATTATGTGTTTTGATGCTATTGATCCCTTCCATTATTATCACTAAAATTTCTCCGGTGAAAGCCATGAAGTTTGAATAAATAAACTCGTTGTGCATTTTAACAATTTCTGTCAATTCGAGTGAATTTCACGATTGAAATGAGTGAAATTTGTATCGAGAATAAGAATTTTTAGATGCGAATAAGTTCTCGATATAATTTTTTTATCAAAAAATCACCCGCCTGAATGACTTCGTCGGGCAGGCTCGAACAGACATAATGCTATCTATTTAAATTCAGAATGCACAACTTGTTAAATAAGATTGGAATTAGTCTAAAGGGAATAACATAGCATTTGACTTTTACTTTTTTATCTTTGCGCCATTAAATTGAAACTATGGATTACGCTGAAAATATCATTGGAACTATTGGTAAAACACCAATGGTAAAAATGAATAAAATAGTTGAAGAGATTGATGCCTTAGTCCTGGCTAAGTATGAGACCTTCAACCCAGGAAATTCTGTCAAAGACCGGATGGCTTTGCAAATGATTGAAGATGCTGAGGCCTGCGGAGCGCTAAAGCCCGGAGGAACTATCATAGAAGGAACTTCTGGAAATACTGGTATGGGCCTGGCTTTGGTGGCTATCGTGAAAGGCTACAAAGTGGTTTGTGTCCTGAGTGATAAGCAAAGTAAAGAGAAAATGGATATTCTTAGAGCTGTAGGTTGTGAAGTGCATGTTTGTCCCACCGATGTGGCACCTGACGATCCAAGGTCTTACTACTCTACGTCTGCCAGATTGGCTAAAGAAACTCCTAATTCCTGGTATGTGAATCAGTATGATAATCCATCCAACTGTAAAGCGCACTTTAAAACGACGGGTCCTGAAATCTGGGAACAAACCGATGGGAAAGTAACCCATTTTGTCGTAGGTGTAGGAACTGGAGGAACCATCTCTGGAGTTAGTAGCTATTTGAAAATGAAAAATCCCAATATAAAAGTTTGGGGAATTGATACTTATGGATCGGTATTTAAAAAATACCATGAAACCGGAGAGTTTGATGAAAATGAAATTTATCCCTACGTTACCGAAGGAATTGGAGAAGATATTTTACCACTTAACGTAAGATTTGATGGGATTGATGGTTTTACAAAAGTCACCGATAAAGATGCTGCCGTCTATACTCAAAAACTAGCCAAAGAAGAGGGTATGTTTTTAGGAAACTCGGCCGGAGCAGCGATTAAAGGCTTACTACAACTAAAAGAACATTTCAAAAAAGATGATGTGGTGGTGGTCTTATTCCACGATCATGGTAGTCGTTATGTTGGAAAGATGTTTAATGACGATTGGATGCGAGAGATGGGATACATCGACTAAGACGAGGCAAAAAATTAAAAAAAAACTCCTGAGATATCAGGAGTTTTTTTGATTTGAATAAAAGACGTTGATTAGCAAATGAAATTTATCTAGTTTTGAAACAGCATCTTTAATATAATTTAAGCAAAAAATAAAAATTAACATCTATAGTTAAAAATCTATAGCATTTATTGTATATATTTAGCAATTATTAATAATGTTTAAAATTTCAAATCAATAAAGCTTATGGATATACTTCTACCAGAACCCCTGATTCATATTTTCCTTTTGTCCTTATTTGGATTAAACATTATCTCATCTCTTCACATACTTGTAGTTCAGAAGAAATTGATGGATAAAGTTATATTCATATCTATAATTTGGATTTTACCTATGCTAGGTATTTTAGCCTACTATGCTTCAGCTTATGTATTTTATGATGAAGAAAAACGAAACCTCACTTCATAAATGTAGGTTGTCTTAGCCCTGATTGTAGCGAAAAGCCCGCACCCCCGAATCCCCAAAGCATGGGGGATTCGGGGGGAGGACTTGAAGCGGAAAGCAGGTTCCCGGCTCCAAAAAAATTAAAATTCTGAGGTAAAGTGAAACCTAATGTTAGGATATTTTTGCTGAGTCATCTGTAGAGAAAATTCAGAATCGGCTAGAAATACTAATTGGTCAGACTTATCCTTAGCCAAAAATTTCGACTTTACCCGTTTGAATTCTTTGAACTCTTCACTTTTAGGATCTTTGGGTTCTATCCAGCAAGCTTTGTGAACATTGATGTTCTCGTAAGAACATTTGGCACCATACTCATGTTCTAATCTGTATTGAATCACTTCGTATTGTAGTGCCCCTACTGTACCAATAATTTTTCTGTTGTTTAGTTCTAAGGTGAATAATTGTGCCACGCCTTCATCCATCAATTGCTCAATGCCCTTATTAAGCTGCTTGGATTTCATCGGGTCGGCATTATTGATATATCTAAAATGCTCTGGTGAGAAGTTTGGAATGCCTTTGTATTGAAGTATTTCTCCTTCAGTAAGGGTATCTCCAATTTTAAAAGTACCAGTATCGTGAAGTCCAACGATGTCGCCTGGAAACATCTCGTCTACAATTTCTTTTCGTTCTGCAAAAAAGGCATTAGGGCTAGAGAACTTCAAATTCTTATTACTTCTCACATGCAAATAGGGTTTGTTGCGTTCAAACTTTCCAGACACGACCTTCACGAAAGCAAGTCTGTCCCTATGGCGAGGATCCATATTAGCATGAATTTTAAAGACAAAGCCAGTGAACTTATCCTCTTCAGGCTTAATTTCACGGATGTCACTTTGTTTTGGTCTTGGAGGTGGTGCGATTTGAATAAAGCAATCCAGCAATTCACGCACCCCAAAATTATTTAAAGCTGAACCAAAAAATACAGGCTGTAATTCTCCTCTTTTGTATTGATCTATGTCAAATTCTGGATACACACCTTGAGCAAGCTCCAGTTCTTCCCTTAAGGTGTTTGCAGAATCGGTTCCTATGAGCTGGTCGATTTCATCTGTAGATAAATCGCTCACCTGTATGGTTTCTTCGATGTCTTTTTTGGGGTCTCCTGTAAACAAGTTGACATTTTTCTCCCATATATTATAAATGCCTTTGAAGTCGTATCCCATGCCGATAGGAAAACTTAGCGGGGTCACATGAAGTCCTAATTTCTGCTCAATTTCATCTAGGAGTTCAAAGGCATCCTTACCTTCTCTGTCCATTTTGTTAATAAAAACAATAATAGGGATGTTACGCATACGGCAAACTTTTACCAGTTTTTCCGTTTGCTCTTCCACACCTTTGGCAACATCGATCACTACAATTACACTGTCCACCGCGGTAAGCGTTCTAAAGGTATCCTCTGCAAAATCCTTATGGCCAGGGGTGTCTAAGATATTGATTTTAATGGCTTTATACTCAAAGCCTAAAACAGATGTAGCTACAGAAATACCTCTTTGGCGTTCGATTTCCATAAAGTCACTAGTAGCGGTTTTCTTTATTTTATTGGACTTAACAGCTCCTGCTTCCTGAATAGCACCACCGAAAAGGAGTAGTTTTTCAGTTAAAGTCGTTTTACCAGCATCCGGGTGAGAGACAATCCCGAAGGTTCTTCGGCGATTGATTTCCTTGTTTATTTTCATGCGGCAAATTTAATTTTTTATACGCTGAAATCAATCATATTCACCTATTTATTGATGATTTTTGCTTAAATAAATCAAAAAACTCTCAAATCTTTAATATATATTTGTGTTAAATTATCTATTACATGAGAATAACTACTTCATCTTTTATATTCTTATTGATAGTGTTTTTTCAAAGTTCTTTAGCTATAGCTCAAGATGAAAAATCCTATCTGCCTAATCCATTCGATGAGCTAATTCAAAAGCTGAATGCTTCTGGAGTAATTGAGGGTTTGATTTATGCAGATTTTAACGCCAATGGCACTAGAGATGCTGGAGAACCGGGACTGGAAGGAGTTCAAGTGATTATTGTAAATGTAAATGATGTAGGACAAGAGGCTTTAACCAATAGTGATGGAGAATGGACTGCAACTGTAGTTGAGGGTCAAGCCACCACTTTAATAATCGGATCTAGTCTCCCTCCTGGGTTTTTTATTACAGAAGGTAGTAATACTAGCTCAACTTTAGTTATCGCCAACGAAACCGTTCAGGCAGAGACCAGAGGCTATGCCTTTCAGGGGGACGCTTCAGGTCATTTATATTTTGACACCAATGGAAATGGAGTTCAAGATTCAACAGAATTGGATATGCCAGATGTAGATGTATTGGTAACAGACCAGTACGGTAATACTCAGACGGTAGTTACAGATACAGATGGAGATTGGCTCGCTACTGTACTCTTTGGACCAATAGAAGTAAATATTGATGAATCTGACGCTGATTTCCCAATTGATGCTTTTCAAACTGAAGGTGATAATCCTTCTTCTCATACTATACCTAGCGGAGAGGTTACGTTTACTGAAAACGATGGTTTTTTTGAATCGGGAACTCTCTCAGGGATAGTCTATTTTGATGATAATGGGAATGGTAATCAAGATTCAGGAGAAGCTGGTATTACCAACATACCTGTAGATGTAACTACTTCTCAAGGTGAAATTATTTCTCTAGTAACAGACGGGTCTGGAGCTTGGAGTGTAAGAGTTCCTGAAGGAACAACTGAATCTCTGATCGACGAATCTGCTCCTAACTTTCCTGCTGGTGCATCACAAACCGAAGGAGATAACCCAACTATAACTGAAGTTGTTAATGGTCAAAGTTTTCAAGAGTTTGATGGTTATTTAGGTTCTGGAATTTTGAGGGGTCATCTTTATTTCGATACTAATGGAAACTTTACCCAAGATGTTGGAGAACCCGACATGCCCAATGTTGATGTTGAAATTATTGATTCCTTTGGAGATGTGACAGTTTTGGAGACCGATGCCAACGGGGACTGGGAAATAGAGGTTCCGGCTGGTAATACATTTTCTAATATACTTCAACAGGACCCAGATTTTCCTCAAGGTGCTGTTCAGACTGAAGGAACAGATCCTACATTAACTCAGGTAATTGCTGGTTCTAATATTTTATCGGATAATGATGGTTTTTTTGAAGTCGATCCAGATCTAGAAGGGACTTTATTAGGTCACTTATACTTAGATTCAAATGGTAATGGGACTCAGGATCCAGGTGAGCCTGATTTACCAAATATAGATGTTCAAATCACAGATACATTTGGAGATGTGACCATTTTAGAAACCGATGCCAACGGAGATTGGTCTATCCTAGTTCCTTCCGGAATTACTACATCAGATGTACTTCAAAGCGATCCTGATTTTCCTACAGGCGCTGTTCAAACAGAAGGGACAGATCCTACAATCACTTTTGTTCCTGAGAATGCGACCGTTTTATCAGATAACGATGGGTTCTTTAACAACGATCCAGATTTACTTGGAATTTTAGAAGGTCATCTCTATTTTGATAATAATGGTAATGGAACACAGGAGGTTGGGGAACCAGATATGCCAAACGTAGATGTTGAAATCATAGATGTTTTTGGAGACGTTACACTCCTGGAAACAGATATCAATGGAGATTGGTCTATTGAAGTTCCTGCAGGAAATACCTTTTCCAATATTCTTCAGCAAGATCCTGATTTCCCTACAGGAGCAATACAAACCGAGGGAACAGACCCTTCATTAACTTTTGTAATTGCAGATGAGACTACACTTTCAGACAACGACGGGTTCTTTGTTCCAAATCCAGATTCGGAGGGGACATTATTAGGACATCTATATCTCGATACCAATGGAAATGGAATTCAGGAAATTGGTGAACCAGATCTGCCAAATGTAGATGTTGAGATTATAGATGTATTTAATACTGTTACATTACTAACTACTGATGCAGATGGAAACTGGTCAATTACTGTTCCAGCTGGAAATACCTTTTCTAATATTGATCAACAAGATCCAGATTTTCCTGTTGGGGCAACGCAGACCGAAGGAACAGATCCAACGCTTACTTTCGTTCTTCAAGATGAGACTGTTTTATCAGATAACGATGGATTTTTTGTTTCAGATCCAGGTCTTCTCGGAGTACTCGCAGGGCACCTTTACATAGATACCAATGGGAATGGCAGTCAAAATTCAGGTGAACCTGATTTAAACGATGTGGAGGTACAAATTACTGATGTTTTTGGGGTTACATCTTCAGTAGTTACTGATGCAGATGGAAACTGGTCGATTCAGGTTCCCGCAGGAAATGCAATATCAGACATCAACCAACAAGACCCAGACTTTCCTTTGGGAGCTATCCAGACTGAAGGTACAGACCCGACTACAACCTTTGTTACTGTAGGAAATACCACGTTTTCTGAAGATGATGGCTTCTTTGTACCAGATCCAAGTTTGACAGGAACTCTTATAGGTCATCTCTATTTTGATGATAACGGTAACGGAACCCAGGATGTTGGTGAACCAGATATGCCCGATGTAGATGTTGAAATTATAGACGTTTTCAATAACGTAACTCTGCTCACAACAGATGCCAATGGCGATTGGTCTATTGAAGTGCCGGCTGGAAATGCTTTCTCAAACATCATCCAGCAGGATCCTGACTTTCCAACTGGCGCAATTCAAACAGAGGGTACCGATCCTTCTTTAACTTTAGTAGTTGCCAATGCGATCACTTTATCTGATAATGATGGATTCTTTGTTCAAGATCCAAGTCTTACGGGTACACTTTCGGGTCATTTGTATTTTGATAATAACCAAAATGCCACTCAAGATGCCGAGGAGCCAGATATGCCAAATGTGACAGTCCAAATTGTTGATGGGGATGGAATCAGTCAAAATGTTGTAACTGATGGCAATGGAGATTGGGTAACTCAAGTAGCTCAAGGTGAAGCTGTTTCGACTATTGACACCCTAGATCCAGACTTTCCAATTGGAGCAACGCAAACTCAGGGCTCCAACCCGACAACAACTCTTGTAAATATAGGTGAGGTGATTCCAGAAGTACCAGATGGTTTCTTTACTCCAAATCAAACCGGTATTCTGAACGGGATTGTCTACGAAGACTTAAATAATAACAATACCCAAGACAATGGTGAGCCAGGTCTTGAAGGAATAGAAATTGAAATCGAAGCATCCGATGGTTCAATAAGCACCTTGACCACAAATGCTTTAGGACAATGGACTGCAACAGTTTTAATTGGAAACACTACTTCAACTATTGATGTGGATGGTCCCAATTTTCCTTTAGGTGCAATTCAAACAGAAGGAACAAACCCTACGACAACTTTTGTCGCATCAAACTCCAACAATTCTGAAGTGCCTGATGGGTTTTTTGTTGAAGAAACCACTGGTGTTTTAACAGGAAAACTTTATTTTGATGATAACGGAAATAGCACGCAGGATTCCGATGAAGAAGGTATCCCAAATGTTCGTATTTTCATCACTGATTCTGCAGGCTCTGAACAAGAGGTTGAAACTAATACGGATGGAGACTGGTCGATTGAAGTCATAGCAGGAGAAACCGTCTCGAAAATTGATACAGAGGATCCCGATTTTCCTGCCAATGTTACTCAAATAGAAGGGACAGACCCTACAACAACTTTTGTAGTTGCAGGAGAAACCATAAACTCTGATGTGGATGGATTTTTTATTGACGACATAGAAATATTTAATGCTGTTGGCTCTCAAGGCAATGAATTGAATAGATTCTTTATCAGAGGAATTGAAAATTATCCAGACAACTCTGTTCAAATTTTCAACAGACAAGGCGTGAAAGTATATGATGCTGAAGGTTATGATAATGATAATATCAGGTTTGATGGTTTAAGTGATGGAAACATTACAATTCAAAAAAATAAGAGACTACCTACGGGAACCTACTTTTATATTTTGGATTACGTTAATAGAACAGGAGAAGCTATGAGGAGAAACGGATACTTACATTTAAATTAATACTGAATGATGACTCAACGTCGATTTCTATATACAGGCTTGTTGGTTTTACTGCTTCTTTGGAGTGGTCTAACTTCTGCACAGCAGGATCCAAACTTTACGCAGTACATGTATAATACGATGACTATAAATCCTGCATATGCCGGGTCGAGAGACGTCTTTAGTGCAGCGGTATTGCATAGGTCACAGTGGCTTGGGTTTGACGGTGGGCCTGCTTCTCAGACCTTATCAGCACATTCTCCTATCAAAGATGGAAAAATGGGCTTAGGCTTGAATATTGTAAACGATCGAATTGGTGTGACTCAAGAAACTGATATTAATGCTGTCTACAGTTATGCTATTGAAGTTTCCAGGTTTACAAAATTATCTTTTGGTCTTAATGCCGGTATCAATATGCTGAACGTAGATTTTAATGATTTGAACCGGTTAGATCCATCAGACGTTGAGTTTGCAAATAACATAGAGAACAGATTTTCACCTCAAGTAGGTTTGGGTGCATTGCTTTATAATGATCAATACTTTGTTGGACTAAGTGTTCCGGCACTATTAAGAAATGATAGATTTTCAGAAAATGCTGTTTCAGATGCTACTGTAAGAGATAGATTACATTATTATTTGACGGCTGGTTTGGTTTTCGACATCACTCCCACTTTAAAGTTTAAGCCATCCATATTGGTGAGAGAGGTGAGCGGTGCGCCCTTGCTGGCAGAGTTATCCTCTAATTTTTTAGTGAATGATAAATTTACAATTGGCGCAGCTTACAGGTTGAATTCTGCTTTTTCTGGTCTTTTTGCTTTCCAGGTTAGCGACTCGATCTTGATGGGATTGGCTTATGATAGAGATAATTCCACGCTTTCAAATTATAATGATGGATCCCTTGAATTTTTTGCTAGATTTGAGTTGTTCAAAAAGTACAAAAGAATGTACACCCCTAGATTTTTCTAAGACATGAAATTTAATTTTAAACATATCTTTTTTTTAATCGCTATTCTTTTCTCTGGTATAGCGAATTCTCAAGAGGATAGATTGAAAGAAGCCGATAAAATGTTTGAGGGTTATGCTTTTATTGATGCTCAAAAAATTTACCTCGAAGTTGCTAAAAGTGGATACAAATCTGAAAACCTTTTTAAAAAGCTTGGAGACTCTTATTACTTCAATAATGATCAGGAAAAAGCATTAGAGTGGTATCAAAAACTATATGAACTTAATGCCAATCTTCCAAAAGAATACCTTTTTCGTTACGCTCAGTCACTCAAAAGTGCCAAGCAATACGATAAGTCAGATCAAATCATGTTAGAATTTGATGCCTTAAACGAAAATGATAGTAGAGTTTCAAAACTCAAAAGGGAGCGAAATTATTTGGAGCTTATCGACATGCAATCTGGTAGATTCGAAATTAACACACTTCCTATCAATTCCGAATATTCAGAATTCTCACCTTCCTTTTATAGCAAGCAGCTAGTTTTTGCTTCGAATAGACCTGTATCTTCTTCTGTAAAGAGAGTACATGAATGGAATAATCAGCCTTATCTTAATTTGTATAAGGTCGATCTTTCGGACTCTTTAGAGATCGAATCTGAACCAGTCAATTTTTCAGAAGAATTAAATTCAAAGTTCCATGAATCTTCTGCAGCGTTTACCAGCGACGGTAAAACAGTATATTTTACAAGAAATAATTTTTCTGGAAATAAGCTTAATAGAGGGGAAGATGGCGTGAGCTATCTCAAACTATTTAGATCAGAATTGAATGCAGATAATACATGGGCAAAACCACAGGAAGTTCCTTTCAATAGTGACAATTACTCTGTGGCCCATCCAGCATTAAGCAAAGATGATAAAACGCTTTACTTCTCTTCCGATATGGAAGGTACAAGAGGCATGTCGGATATTTTTAGAGTGAAGGTTTTAGGGAACAACACCTACAGTGAGCCAGAAAATTTGGGTGAGCTTATCAATACCGAAGGACGAGAGAGTTTTCCATACGTAAGTAAAGACAAATTGCTTTATTTCTCTTCAGACGGTCATTTGGGACTTGGAGGGTTGGATGTGTTCGTTGCTGTGATTAAAGATAATGGAGATTTAGGTGAAGTCTTTAATCTTGGACGACCCATCAATAGTAATAAGGATGATTTTAGTTTTATCATCAATTCCGAATTGAAGAAAGGTTTTTTTGCTTCCAATAGAGGAGATGCAGATGCAAATGATAATCTATACGCCGTGACTCAACTTGAAAAATTGATGACTGCCTGCTCTCAAGTCCTCAATGGAAAAATTTTTACAGCAAATGGAGAAGAAGCTTTAAGTGATGCAAAAGTTGAATTGTTTGACGAAGATTTAAATTTACTTGAAACTACAACTACAAATTCTGAAGGTTTCTATCAATTCGAAGTGGATTGTGACACCAGGTATGTAGTAAGGGTTTCTAAAGATGGTTTTGCAACCATTGAAGAATTAGTGAAAACAAATTCAGATTTTGGCACTGAAAATGCTCTGAATTTCAATGCTGAACCAGGGGATGAACTTGGAGTAACCAAAGCTGATAAAGGCGATGACCTAAGCCAATTGCTTCAACTAGACCCTATTTATTTCGATATTGATAAATTTCAAATACGCCCCGATGCGGAAGTTGAGCTACAAAAAATTATTGCTGTAATGAAATCTTATCCTGAAATGAGAATAGATGTAAGATCTCATACAGATAGTAGAGCAGGGGATGCTTACAACAAAATATTGTCAGACAAACGGGCTACTTCTACCAAAGACTACATTTTAGAAAAAGCTGGTATAAGTAGTGACAGAATTTCTGGTAGAGGCTACGGAGAAACACAGTTGGTGAATAACTGTTCCAATGGTGTAAATTGTTCTGAACAAGAGCATGCCTTAAACCGTAGATCTGAATTCATTATTTTGAATGAAAACGAAACACCAGAAGACATTAAAAAAGAGCTGATGGCCTCAGAAAAGGCTAAAGCTCCTCAAGTGGTTCAAACCAATAATTCTGTATCCTCTTCCTATGATTTCCAAAACTCGACAGAAGAAGTCTACACGGTTCAAATTGGTGCATTTGGTAAATCTTCAAACATTCAGTTTGATAATGTGCAAAATGTATTTAGTCATGTTTACGAAGATGGTTACAAGCGCTATTTCTCATCGGTATTTAGTACCAGAAAAGAAGCCGATGCTTACAAAATGAAACTTAGAAACCAAGGTATTGAAGGAGCTTTTGTTGTTGGTCTTCGTGGCAAAAGCCGTTTCTAAAGCAACCAATTCAATTACTAAATAATTCATAAATAGGAGTTTTTCTAAGAAGGTGCTGACCTTATTTGCATCCAAATTCAAGTTATTTCGTACTTTTGAGACTATGAAGAATACGGGTACTAATTATGTCATCCTTGTGGACGAAAACGACAATCCGCTTGGAACCATGGAAAAGATAGAAGCTCATGAAAAGGCAAGACTACATAGAGCTTTTTCAGTGTTTATTTACAATTCGAAAAACGAATTGATGCTTCAGCAGAGAGCCTTAACCAAGTACCATACTCCTGGTTTATGGACGAATACATGCTGCAGTCATCAAAGACTTGATGAATCCAATATTGAAGCAGGAAAGCGTCGCCTGCAAGAGGAAATGGGTTTTTCTACAGAACTTCAGGAAACGATATCGTTTATCTATGAAGCTCCTTTCGATAATGGCCTGACAGAACACGAGTACGACTATATTTTGGTAGGAGAGTACAACGATGAACCAAACCCTAATCCAGAAGAAGTAAACGACTGGAAGTGGATGAAACTGGAAGATATTGAAGTCGATATTGAGAAAAACCCTAAGAAATACACAGAATGGTTCAAAATTATTTTTGAAAAGCATAAAAGTGAAATGATAAAATCTTCAACTTAGATATATGAAAGTAACAGTAAATCGCAAAGCACATTTTAATGCAGCGCATAGATTATATAAAAAAGATTGGAGCTTTGAAAAAAATGAGGAGATTTTTGGTAAGTGCAACAATCCTCAGTACCACGGTCACAATTATGAGCTAATAGCTTCTGTAACCGGTGATATTGATCCTGAAACTGGGTACGTAATGGATGTTAAGGTTTTAAAAGACCTTATTAAATCTGAGGTTGAAGATGCGTTTGATCATAAAAATTTGAACGAACAGGTTCCCGAATTTCAAAATTTGAATCCTACAGCTGAAAATATTTCAGTGGTGATTTGGAACAAACTAAAGCCAAAATTGAAGCAAGGTCATGAGCTTGAGATAACACTATATGAAACACCAAGAAATTTTGTAACCTATAAAGGAGATTAAAATGTCAATAGAAAAAGGTGAGAAAATACCAAAATTTGAGCTAAAAGATCAGGATGGAAATGTTTTTAATTCTGAAGACGTTGTGGGTAAGAAGCCTTTAGTCATATATTTTTACCCAAAAGATTTCACTCCTGGTTGCACAAAAGAAGCTTGCAGTTTTAGAGATAGTTATGAAGACTTTCAAGACGCAGGTGCAGAGGTGATTGGTATAAGTAATGATTCTGAAAAATCCCATTCCAAATTTTCTAAAAAATACAAACTTCCATTTGTATTACTTTCCGATGCGAATGGTAGAGTAAGAAAAAAGTTTGGAATCAAGAAAAGTCTATTAGGCTTAGTTCCAGGTAGAGAAACTTTTGTGATCGATGCAGAGGGTAAAGTGATATTTAAGTTTAACAGCTTAGATGCCTCTAAGCATATGAAAAAAGCTTTGAATGCCATTAAAAAGTTAGATTAATGCTCTACCCACTTAAGTTTCAACCAATCCTAAAGGAAAAAATTTGGGGAGGGAATAAGTTACATTCCAAATCCTATAATGTCCCTGTCTCAAAAAAAATAGGCGAAAGCTGGGAAATAAGTGCTGTAGAAGGAGAGGTTTCTGTAGTTTTGAATGGTAAATTTAAAGGAAAAGACTTACAGGAACTCATTAAAGATTTTGAAAATCAACTATTAGGAGATTCTGTTTTTAGGCGTTTTAAATACGAATTTCCAATTTTGATCAAATTTATCGAAGCCAGGAAAAATCTTTCAGTTCAATTACATCCGGATGATAAGTTAGCTAAAGAACGTCACAATAGTTTTGGAAAAACTGAAATGTGGTACATTATCGAAACTGATGATGACGCCAAACTAACTGTTGACTTCAAAGAATCAATATCAATTGAAAGGTACAAGAAATTGCTTGATGAAGGTAATTTACAAACCGCATTAAATTCCTTTGAAGTAAAAGAAGGCGATACGTTTTTCATAAAGCCAGGAATAGTTCATTCTATCGGAGCTGGAATCTTATTGGCTGAAATTCAGCAAACCTCCGATATTACTTATCGCATTTACGATTGGAATAGGACAGACGCGAATGGTAAGCCTAGAGAATTACATACAGATTTAGCATTAGACGCCATTGATTTTACTAATAAATCGGAACATAAAATTTCTTACAAGCCTGAACTCAATTCTAAGGTTTTACTGGCAGACACACCTTATTTTAAAACAAATTATTTAGAGATTGAGGGAAGCTTAGATTTAGATTATTCCAGCCTTGATTCTTTTGTTATCCTCATGAATGTTGGAATTGAAGACCTTTTTATAAATCACAATGGAGTAAAATATTCAGTTTCTGCCAAAGAGACTATCCTTATCCCAGCTAGTCTTCATCTCATAAGACTAGAATCCAAAACTACCAAAGTTTTAGAAATTAGTATTTAGTTTTAAAATTAGTTTACTTTTGCCAAAATTTAATTTTATAAAATGGCTAGTAAAAAGGAACTAAAAAAAGAGTTGAATGACCGTTTTGGTGAAATCATCGACGGCGCATTAATCAATCAAGAAGCAAATTCTAAAGATTCAACTTCAAAAACAGAAGAGCTTGTAGACGATATTATTGCAGAATTTGATCAACTTATAGAGCAAATCAATAAGAGAGATGCAGAAGACAGAGGGAAACATCTTAAATCTGTGAGAGAATCCATGAATAAAAAGGCTGATGAGTTTATAGAAAGACTCAACAAGCTTTAATCAATTATTCCATACTGAAGTTATTGATTACTCCTGAGGGAGATCTTCAATAACTTCAGTTTCTACTGTTTCATCATCATTCTTTTTTCTATCCTCAATCAATTCTTTTAACTGCTTTCCATACAAAGATTTCTGAATTGGCTTTTCTAAAGAATTATACACCGTATCTAGGTACTTCACATTCGCATCAAAAGCTTCAGACAGGATCACATAAGGAGATACTTCTAGGTTTTTATTGTTGAGTGCAAAATTAACCGTGTACAGATATTTTCTTTTTAAAATTGAATTGAATTTATCGTTGATGCTATCTATCCTCGCTTCATCTTGAGACTTACTGGCTTCAAAGTTTGCTTGAATCAGCTCCAATCTTTCGTTATTGAAGCGTTTCACAATAGCATTATACTCTTCCAGCTTTTTTTGGTTCTCAAATTCTGAGGTCACTTTCAAATCCATTCCATAATTCTTTAAAGACGTAGTGATAGCGACTTCTCCTGGTTCTGCAAAAAAGTTGATTAGTTCTGCATAATTATCACCATCATTCCTTTCCAGTTCTATGAACATTAACTGAGGCTCTTCGATATGTGTTTGGAAAGTAAATTCTGAAGCTCCTAAAATTTGAATGGAATCCACATTTATAAGGCTGGAGTCTCCAATCTTTTGAAGATAAAGCGTTCCTTTTTTGAGTCCGGCTATGTTTCCAGTAATAAATAAATTATCGTTTTTATTTTGACAAGAAGTCAATGCGATACCAATGATAAGGAATGATAATAGATGTTTCATAAATGCTTTGTTATAAGTTTGAAGAGATTTCCATTAATATTGTACAGCCTAAGGCTGCGTATGTTCCAACCACATAGCCAAATACAGCAAGCAGTACTCCAACGCTTGAGAGTGAAGGATGAAATGCTGAAGCAACTACCGGAGCAGAGGCAGCACCTCCAACATTGGCTTGACTTCCAACAGCTAAGAAAAAGTAAGGTGCTTTTATAAGTTTTGCTACCAATATGAGTAAGCCCGCGTGTATACTCATCCAGACGAGTCCAATAAGAATCAATCCTGGATTTTCAAAAACAGCCGCAAGGTCCATTTTCATTCCTATTGTAGCTACCAGAAAGTAAATAAATATACTACCTAGTTTACTTGCTCCAGTGCCCTCATAAGATTTAGCTTTTGTAAAAGACAATCCAACTCCAAAAGCTGTAGCGATCGTAATCATCCAGAAAAATGTGGATGAAAAGGAAGCCAAAGCTGAAGTTTTATCACTGAAGACTTCAAAATTTGACAATAAAAAATCAGATATATATTCCGAGGCCCAATGGGAAAACCCAACTGCGACAAAGGCTAGCCCTAGCATTACCATATAGTCTTTCAACTCCGGAGTTCGAGAAACGCTTTTGGTATAGGTAGACACTTTTTCTTTCAGTTCTTCAATGGCAGAATTATCGGCCTTCAACCATTTATCTATTTTATCTGACCTTCCTATCCCTAGTAAAATAATAGCTAACCATAGATTGGCCACAACAATATCAACAAGAACCATCCCTCCATATTTCTCAGGATTATATTTGAAAATTTCCAACATCGCGGCTTGGTTAGCACCTCCGCCAATCCAGCTTCCTGCAAGTGTCGATAACCCTCTCCAAACTGCATCAGGACCTGCGCCTCCAACAGTTTCTGGAGAGAAAATGGAAATTATAAGAATGGCAATTGGACCGCCTATGACTATTCCCAAAGTACCTGTAAGAAACATGACTAAAGCTTTTACTCCTAAATTTTTGATAGCTTTTAAGTCTATGCTCAACGTCATTAAGACCAAAGATGCTGGCAAGAAATAACGACTAGCCACAAAATAGAGTTGAGATGTGGAGTCGCTAATGATATTCAAAGAATTAAAAATAGCCGGTATCAAATAACACATCAAAAGGGCAGGAACTATTTTATAAAATTTATTCCAAAAACCACTTTTCAAGCTGGAAGTATAAAAAATCAAGGCTATGGAAAGCATCAATAGGCCAAGAACAATAGCATCATTTGTGAATAGTGGACTTTTATCCATTTTTAGAATTTAGAGCGTAAAAGTAAAAATTATTAGCAATTTTTATGGCTTATTGATTTTTAAAATAAAGTTTCAGGAACTCAGCAACACCATCTTCTTTCGCGTGGCCAATAATTTCATCAGCCGCAACTTTCACTTCATCTTTTGCATTACCAACAGCAAGACCCTTCCCGGAGGCTTTTAGCATTTCAATGTCGTTATAATTATCACCAAAACTCATCACTTCGGTGATATCTAATTTAAATTCAGAAGCGATTAAAAATTCAATAGCAGAACGTTTTGAAATTTGCTTTGGGGCAATTTCTATGTAGGTGTCTTTAGATCTGTAAAGGTGGAGGTCTTCCGGCAATTTTTCAGCTAACCCATCATAAAACTCTCCAACTAAGTCCGCATCTCCCATGCACATAATTTTATGAGCGCCAACTTGACCAGGTTGCCAGAGTTCAAGAACATCATGATTCGTTTTTATAATAGGATTCACCTTGGTATTGTTAATCTCTCTTTTAGCCCAATGGTCCATTTTAGGTACAAACCAATCATCGTTGTGATATAGACTCAAATGCAAGTCTTTAGTATTAAATTCCACAATCTTTTTTACAAGGTCAAAAGGAATTGTCGTGCTTTGCTTTATCTCGTTGGCGATATAAATAAGCCCACCATTGTAGGCAACAATAGGATGTTCTGTGACGTCAAGTTGTTTTTGTAAATGCCGCATTGCAGAGGGCATTCTTGATGAAATAAGTACAATAGGAAGCCTGCTTTTAAGTTTTCCAATTTCAAAAATAGTGCTTTCAGATAACTCTCTATCTGCATTGAGTAATGTGCCATCGATGTCACTACAAACAAGTTTTATCATGTTGTTTTACATTGAATTTAATACTGCTCAAATTAAAGAGTTTCGATTGTAAGTTTATAACTTTTAATAAGATTAATACAGATGTTTTTATTGAGAATAAATTGAAAGCTTAGGTTTAATTTATTCAATTCCATTTATATTTGAAAAAAAATG
This sequence comes from uncultured Mesohalobacter sp., assembly GCA_964577705.1. Classification (GTDB taxonomy): domain Bacteria; phylum Bacteroidota; class Bacteroidia; order Flavobacteriales; family Flavobacteriaceae; genus Psychroflexus. The sequence continues at coordinate 2,270 of CAZOAD010000029.1, read as the reverse complement.
AAAATGAAATACCTATTAGCTCTTCTTATACTTTCTCAAACCTTATTAGCTTCAAATGACTGGGGGCAAAATGGTCATCGCACTGTAGGTGAGACAGCAGAGCAGTACCTGAAATCTAAGACTAGAAAGAAAATTGATCATATTTTGAATGGTCAATCCATTGCCAATGCATCCACATATGCCGATGAAATAAAGAGCGACAGAGCCTACGATGAATTCAAACCATGGCACTACGCAAACATACCTTTTGATCAAACCTACTCGGAGGCCGATAAAAATCCTGAAGGAGATGTAGTTTATGGTATAGAAGAATGTATACGTCAACTGAAATCTAAAACAATTACTGAAGAAAAAGAACAGTTCTATCTCAAAATGTTGATTCACTTGGTTGGAGATATGCATCAGCCTTTACATTTCGGACTCAAAGAGGATAAGGGGGCAAATGATTTTAAGGTGAAATGGTTTAACCAGCCTTCAAATATGCATAGTGTTTGGGATACCAAAATGATAGAAAGTTATAATATGAGTTATACTGAACTTACTGCAAGTCTTCCAAAACTTAGTAAATCTAAAATTAAGTCAATCCAATCTGGAACTTTACTAGATTGGGTCGAAGATAGTAGAGCATTAACAAGGAAGGTATACAAATCTGCTCAAGAAGGTGAAAATTTAAGCTATAGATATATGTATGAATGGTTTGAAGTAGCTCAAATGCAAATGAAAAAAGCGGGAATTCGATTAGCTGTTATTTTAAACGATATCTACGCTTAGCGTTTGGATATCTTATTTTGAGTGATTTGCTTTTGTCTGGAAGATTTGAATTTTTTCATCGAGTTTTTTCTCAACTTCCTATGCTTTGTAGCTCTTCCCTGAACGCGTTTTCGCCACATTCTAAAGCTAGAAGGCTTCATTTCCTTTTGCATGATTTTGATAACTTCACTTTCTGTAACGTTAAATTGAAACTCTATAGCCTCGAAAGGCGTGCGGTCTTCCCAGGCCATTTCAATAATTCTGTCTAGTTCTCTTTCTGTAAATTCTTTCTCCATTTTTTCTATATATAAAGGTATGCCCACCAAATGAGTACAAATTGAAGTGGAATTCTTAAAATCAAAATCCACCTTGGAACTCCAAGTGCATATTTTTTACCACGAAGCATATTAAAATGTACGAGTAAAAAAACAACAAGCATCAATATGATACCAAGAGCGGCAATACTTCTGGTTTTCTCAAATAACAGGCCTACGCCAAGAGCAATTTCAAAAACACCTGAAAGTAAGACTAAAAACTTTCTTGCTTTTAGGTACTTAGGCATTACTTTAATATAAGCCTTAGGTTTTATAAAATGCATGATTCCTGCGAAAGCATACATTATTGACATAACTATAAGATCCCAATTCATTTTACAAGTTTATAAATTAATTATACCAAGTAAACAGATGTTTTACTTTTTAATCATTTTTTCACATGAATGACTTGAAGATTCGTTGTAAATGATAGGTATCGTGTAAGTTAAGGATTTGGAAAAAAAAAGACATAAAAAACCTTTTAAAAAGTTTGGTTGGTTATTGAAAAGAGTTGTAGTTTTGCGCCCCGCTAATTGAGGTATTGGAGTAAGGTTAACGAAGAGATAAGATAGGGGTAATCTTTATTTTATTTTGTTTTAAGGGGTTGTGAGATTCTTTAAAAGGTGTTAGATTTGCGGTCCTGTTTTATGGAGAGGGACGTTCAAAAAAAAGTTTTTATTTTTCAAGATTAAGTCCTTGTTATATTAAAAATAAGTATTAGTTTTGCATCCGCTTAGCGAGAGCGGTAAGAGTTTAATTGTCTTTGGTTAGATGTTAAGCGCCAAGAATTAAAGTTCATTGACATATTGAATTGACAATTATAAGTAAGATGATTACTTATAGAATTAGAAACATTAAAAGATTAGACTAATTGTAACAGATTAGAGTTAATTCCTGAGAATACAATTTTGAATTGAATTCATTTAGACGTTAAGATATATAAGATTTAACGATGAAGAGTTTGATCCTGGCTCAGGATGAACGCTAGCGGCAGGCCTAACACATGCAAGTCGAGGGGTAACAGGAGAGCTTGCTCTTGCTGACGACCGGCGCACGGGTGCGTAACGCGTATACAATCTACCTATTACTAAGAGATAGCCCAGAGAAATTTGGATTAATATTTTATGGTATTACGATTTGGCATCAAGTTGTAATTAAAGGTTACGGTAATAGATGAGTATGCGTCCTATTAGCTAGATGGTAAGG
>CAZOAD010000028.1:30378-34373 GCA_964577705.1 uncultured Mesohalobacter sp. | reverse complement strand
CAGGGTCTGGTCCGGATAGGCCATGCCGTAGTACCCGAAGGCCTCGATCTGCAGGGAGGCGAGCGCCTGGCTGATCTCCGTGCCGCGGATCTTCAGGATCGACGACTCCGGCCCCGGGGCCCCGCCCTGCTCCACCTGGGCCAGCACGCGCAGTTCGGTCATGGACAGGGCCTCGAGTTCGACCTCCACTTCGTGCACGCGCCGCTGGAAGTCCGCATCGTCCCACAGGGAGGCGCCATCCACCGCGGTCTCGCTCGCGATCCGCTTGAGGCGACGGATCTGCCAAACAGACTAAAAACTCTTAAACATATAAAAACACTGAAATGAAAAATTTAATCAAAACATTTAATTTGCTAATTGCCAGTTTAGCATTAGTATTTATGTATTCTTGCCAGGATGAGGAGAGCGCTAGAGTCTCTGAAGAAGCAAGTGGCGTAGAATTTATATTATCAGGCCACAGAGTAGACGACGTGAAATCTGATTCCAAATCTAACAAAACAGAAAAAAATGGAGAGGCTTGTGATATGGCTTTCGCTTCCTATGCCATCTTAGAACTTGGAGGAATGAACTATACCATAGACTTAAAAACATGGGGAGATAGCTATAAAACAGACCTTATAGAACTCGATCCGGGAACTTACCAGGTAACGAGTTTTCAGCTCTATGATGGAGATGATAATCCCCTCTACGCTACTCCTACTGCTGGTAGTGAATTTGGAGCATTTGTGAGTCAGCCGTTGCCTTTTGAAGTAACTGTTGAAAATTTTAGAAAAATCGAGTACGACATCGAGGTACTTTGTATTGAAGAATTCACACCGCCTCAATTTGGATTTGTATTCTGGGACATCACTATTAGAGAAGTTAAAAATTTATGTGTATTTACCAACTTCTGTGAGCCTGATAGTGGGCATGAGGTCGCTACTTTAGAAGCGTTTATTTATCCAAATGAGAATGCTACTTCAGAGGCAGATTTAATATGGAGTGGATTTGCTGATGGTGATTTTGATAGTGAAGATGAAGAAAATGAACTACTTTGCTTAAAATTCCCTTATGACCCAAGTATTCCAACAGAAGATCAGTCATACTTCATTCAACTTTATGTAAACGGTGTACTCTTTGAAGGAACAATGCCATTAGACAGAGTTGATGAAATCAATGCTGAAGATGGATACTTACACCTTAATGAGAATTGTGATGGAGATTTTGATGTCTTTAGTAATAGTTACAATATTGCTTGGGAAGCTCTTAGAGGTGATGATGACCAAAATGATGCAGATTTTAACGATCTGATTGTAAAAACAACGTCATTTACCGATATCAATACAGGGGAATTAAATTTTGTTTTTGAGCCACTAGCTAGAAGTGCAGGATCTGAACTTGCTTTCAAACTTTGGCTGCCAGGTTCTGGTTATGTGATCTCAGGAGATGCGGCTAGTGTGGATACCTCAACAGGTGATACTGAGATCGTAGTCTATCAAAACACCAGACAAGCTGCGTTTGGAACAAACAGTGGTTTTGTAAACGCCAGGTGTAACGATGTAACAGGCAATGGAATCATTAAAACGGTTATTGTAGATGTTTCAAATGCTCCAAACTTTACATACTTCCTTTTAGATCCTTTCGATGCAAATCTTGGTGTAAACGGTAATGACGGTGTGTTTGATCTTATGATGGGTAATATGTTCACACCTTCCACATTTATAAAAGATGGGCAGGAGATGAAAAATGGTTTGATTACTCCAAAGGACTGGGAGTGGGTGGTAGATAGAGTTGATGTTAGGACTGTTTATGGACCTAATTTTGAAACTAATTTTACACCTACAGCAAATACACAGAGTTTATATGTGAATTGCCCTTGAGAATGATTTAGTCAAACCAAAGAGAGACACTAATTTATAAATGTCTCAAAATAGAGAAGGCTGCCTAAAGTCAGCCTTCTTTTTAATAGGTATGAGATGTCTTATTCGATTAATAATTTCAGACTTCCTACGCCTGAATCTGTTGCAATTACGGCGATATAAATCCCCTTAGCAAAATTTGAGGTATCGATTTTTGAACTTAGGCTGTTAGGTTGGAGTTTTAAAATTTCTCTTCCAAGCATATCATATAGTCTGATATTTGTAATACTCTCGTTTTTAGAGCTTATGGTTACCGTCCCTTTCGTTGGATTTGGAAAAGCAGAAATCTGGTCTTTGTCCAAAATTCGGTCATTGCCATCACTTAATACATTAGATATGATTTCAATATCATCAAATAAGAATGTCGCATCGGCAGAGGCATCATTAGGTCCATTATAACCCAGCATCAAAGTTAACACATCGTATATTGGACTATCTTCGTTTGAAAGATCCCAAGTGTAAGTTGCCCATTCACCAGATACTGTCGTTAAGACGTCTTGTTCTTTTCCAAATTGTTCTGGCGGGCTACTTTCCAATTTAAACTTCAGTAGTGACCCTACCGGAGCATCAGTATACACTTTCATAGATACCGTTCCTGCAGTTGACATATTTTGAATGTAGTCTGTTAATGCTAGTTTACTTCTCATGTATCCTGCGCCGCCACTTCTTACAAATTGCCCAACGGTTGCACTGGGGTTGTTGGTGTCCATTTGTGGATTTGGTACAACCGTAGTTATTGCACCAAAAAAATTGGTAAAATCTGAGGTGACAACACTGTTTTCGAAGTCTATGGGAAGTGTTGTTGGTAAAGGGTCTGGTATTACAGGACCTGAGACTTGTTCTACATCGTCAAAAAGAAAAGTTGAAGCACTCGTGCCATCTCCAACATTTCCAAAATCAAACATCAATTGAATTCTGTTATAATCACTGGCTTGTCCATAAAAATTCCAGCTTATAGCTTCCCAGGCATTTGAGACGGTTGTCAATTGGTCTAAGCTGGTGGTACCGCTAGAATTTTCAAGTTCCAGTTTAATTCTAGTACCAACTGGTGCTGTGGTATATACTTTCATGGATATATGCCACATCGAGGATAAATCAATAGGACTATTTAAAAACAGTTTACTTCCTGCCCAAAAATTGCCACCATCTCTCACAATTTGACCAACTGTTGCACTTGGATTATCAACATCAATATAAGGGTTTGAGATAATACTCGCCGTTGCACCATCGTAATTAAGAAAGTCTGTGTCTGCAATATCCGATTCAAAATCGATAGGTAAGGAGGTAGGTACAGGAGCTGTTGGTCCTTCAACCTGCTCGATATCATCAAAATAAAAGGTAGAATTTGAAGAGCCGTCTCCAATATTTCCAAAATCAAACATGAATACAAGTTCATTGAGATTATTTTCGGTGCCTACAAAAACCCATTCCAGAGTTTCCCAATCTCCAGAAACTGTAGTAAATGCATCAACATCTGCTGCCGGTCCAGCCCCTTCTAATTTAAATTTAACAGAAGTTCCTACGGGTGCGGTAGTATAAATCTTCATTGTGATTTTTGTCAAAACTGAAAAGTCTAAATTATCAGTTAGTAGAATTTTACTACCTGCCCAACTAGCTCCGCCATCTCTGACAATACGGCCAACCGAGCTACTCGTATTTATTCCCGTTGGATTTGGGTTTGAGGTAACTACTGCAGTACTACCGTCAAAATCGATGAAGTCTGAAGTAGTGATATCTCCTTCAAAATGGATTGGTAAACTCTGTGAAAATCCAGAATAAAAGGAAATTAACACGATGAGAGCATAAATATGTTTCATAATAGGTCGTTGTTATAATTTAGGCTAAAATATATCACAAACGACCTACAATAACGAAATGAACCTATACAAAAACGCTACAGAGACTCTAATTTAATTAGATTTCAAATTTTGCTGCAGCTACTTCTATTGCCTTTGGGTTGATTTTATTTTTATGAATATATCTCAGTAAGGTATAGTTTAGATTCTCATTAGAATACTACTTTCTTCAGTCTTAAAATTTAGGGGAAATAGTTAGAATCTTGTTTCGGGTAAAACACCTTTAGTAAACCTCTTGCCA
>CAZOAD010000028.1:0-30368 GCA_964577705.1 uncultured Mesohalobacter sp. | reverse complement strand
TACAAAAACGCTACAGAGACTCTAATTTAATTAGATTTCAAATTTTGCTGCAGCAACCACTATTACCTCAAAATATATTTTCATATTAAATGAAAATATGAGGCCTTTGGGTTGAACTTATTTCAATTAATATATCTCAGTTAAGTTTAGTATAGATTCACATTAGAATACTATTTTTTAAGCCTTAAAATTTATGGGAAATAGTTAAAATCTTAATTTTGTTAAAAACCTTTAATAAAACCTCTTGACAAGCCGGATTTTTAAGCTGGCACTCATCACTTAGCAATATATTGTAGGGCTTGAAGGTGATTCTGACATAAAATTAATATTTTATAGAATAGATACTACAACTTCAGTTCTTTTTAGAAAATTACTATATTTAACTTATAATCAATACATTATATTTTTAGCAGAACAATTAACTCAACCTAAAACTCAAACACATGAAAAATCTAATGCTTATCGCTTTAATAGTGTTTTCAGTCACTGTTCAATTAAAGGCCCAATCTGTCCATGCCGATGAAATCATAGATCAAATCAATAGGGGAGAAGACGTGCGGTATGAAAACAGGACTATTGAATATTCCTTAGACTTTACTGCGGTAGATACTCGTCAACAAGTTAGAGAAGGGGATAGCTGGTTCGGCTGGTTTGGAGATGAGGATAAGTTTGAAAGCCAGATAGATGTCAAAATAGAATTTATCAATTGTACTTTTGAGGGAGACGTGCTTGCTTACTATAATGAAAATGATGCTGTTTATTTAGCACATTTCTCTCAAGCCGTTGTTTTTGAAAACTGCCTGTTTGCTGAAGATGCTGAATTCAAATATTCTGAATTCAAACGGAAAGCTATATTTTCTAATTCGACCTTCGAAGAGGAAGCTAACTTTAAATACGCAGAGTTTTCTGCTGGTCCCGATTTTAGTGGCTCCAGGTTTGAAGAAGATGCCAACTTTAAGTATTCCAAATTTAAAGATCAACCTGATTTTTCACTAACCAACTTTACCGAAGAGGCGAATTTCAAATATGCCAACTTTCCAAAGGGGGTTACTTTTGAAGGCGCAACTTTCGAAGACTTAGCTAATTTTAAATATTCTGAATTTTCAGAACCTTTTAATATGGATAAGGTTAATTTTAATGGAGATGAAGATTTTAAGTACACCAAGATCGAGGGCAAGAGTTTTAATACTTACCTGCTAAAAAACAGAAATTAAAGTTAGTCATCAAGACTGCCTTGATACTCAAACCAAAAGCTAAGGAATTAAGATCAAGTCTTCCTGAGGAGTAATCAGATACTCTGCACCGTCTTTTTTTACTACAGCCATTTCTTCTACAGAGATCGTCTTTACACCTCCATCTTCTAGTGTCCAGGCATGAAACCCGTCAAAAGCAAAGGTCATTCCCTCTTTAATTACTTTTTGGGCAGCCGGTCTAACGTGAGATGATTGTGAACCGCCAAGATTAGGCCCCACGTCGTGAGCTACATAGCCCACGGGATGTCCGGTGCTCCACATGACGTAGTCAGAACCTGCTTTGTCCATAAGTACCCGCTGTGCTCTGTCCACATCTACTCCTTTGGCACCAGGCTTCATCGCTCCAAGCGCTGCACGGTTTCCGGCCTTGGCGCTCTCCCAATAGTAGGCAATATCCTCTGGCGCTTCGGTTTCACCATCTTTCAATACATAGGCAAAACGCTGTATATCGCTTACCCAGCGGTCATACACTTTGATACCGAAATCAATTTGAATCACATCTCCAGGCATGATGACCTTATCTGTGGCATGTGAATGGCCACGATCTGCACCCGAATTGACATTTGGATTTTGGTCTGGTGACCAGCCATCTTTTACTCCGTAAGCCGCCATCTTTTGTTTTAGAAACTTGGCAATATCTGCATCGGTTGTAGTGCCCGGAATCACCTGTTTATAAGCTTCAATCTGCCAGTCTGCTGTGAGTTGAGCAGCTTTTTTCAAAATGTCAACTTCTGCCGGAAGTTTGATGGATAACCATTCGTAAACCAGTTCTGTAGATGGAACCAGAAGCCTTGAAGCTTCGCCAAGCTGTTCTTCGAGATCCATTCGCTGGGAGTAGGATAGACCATCTGCTATTGAATTGGTAGATGACGAATTGATAGCTATAGTCTCAAAGCTTTGTGCTTTGATAAATTCAGCTGCTTGTTTCACAGCTGAAGTACCGCGTTCCACTGGTACTACCTCATCGTGTATCTTCAAATCAGCCAGAGCAGTAGCTTCACCAGAAGGAGAAAAGACTCTGGAATGAAAGCCTGAATCGGTATTATAAAACAAAAAAGCTGCAGTTCCTCCGGCATTTTCTCCTCCAATGTGATCGGCGATAGGATCATTGTTGTTCTCTCTGCAAATCACGATCCAACAGTCAATATCTGCAGCTTTCAAAGCTTGAGGGAGCAACTCATCAATGCGCTTTTTTCTGATCTCTGGCCATGGATTATTGCCCCAGTAGGCCTCAGTGTCTAAGCTTGGAGGGTTTGTCTCCTTGGATTGATCTGAGGTGTTACAACCACTCATGACACAAGCAATAAGGATAATTAAAAGATAACTGCATTTCATAATAATAGAATTCTAAGGTGAATTAAAAAATCTGACTATTCATTTAAACATTGAAAACTTCCTATGGGGCTTCCATCTGGAATTGTTGGTGATGGGATGACTTTAAACTTTTCGGGTTCGTCCATAAAGTTGTCGATCCTGAAACTCATTTCCTTAGCAATATCAGAATTGGTTTTGCTGAGGTCACTTTTTAAGTTATTGAGAGTTGCATTTGCGATAGCTTTGGTTTGTGAAATGCTTGCCTTGCTGGCTGAAAGGTTCATCAAATGTTTCAGGACATTGAAGTTGATGCTGTTTTGCACTTCTGTAAGGTAATTTGACTTATGTTTTTTACCGAGGGTATTGCTGAGCAGTGTTTGTAAAACGTCTTCCAAACCCAAGCTGGAGGCGTCTAATGCCTTCTGCTGAACTAACCGATTGGCACGTTCTGGATGTAACAACAGGCCTAAAGTCATATCGCTGGCTGTAGCGGATGCGCCTAAAGCATCGAAACTTACTCCTGTGTTGCTTTTGAAAGATTCTCGGTTTCTGGAATAGCCAAAAGCCCTTGGCGGAAATAGCTCTAGAATGCGCTCTGGTATGGCCAGGGTTTCAGCATCTAGTGTTCTCATCGTAGCCCCTAGAGCTTTTTTTTGATCCGATTTTGAAATAGTTTCTACAATTTTTAAGTCACTTCCCTTGGTAGCATAATTGTAATCCAGGCCGCCAATAAGTTTTACAGTAGCTTCAGTCTGGTAGCGATGAAAAAAATACAAAGGCACAAAGACATCTTCCAAAACGGAGTAGGCTTCACCAGCCTTAATATTATCTGTGGAAAAGTGGGCGATAGCCGCTTTACGTAAATCTAACTTTCGGTTTAACTCTTCTGATGGATTTTCTCCATTATCCCACAAATGGGCATAAGCGTGAGCTCCACCCTGAGCACGTGCATCTGCATCGCTTATGAATTGGAAGCCATTTTCTTGAGCTTGCTTGAGGACAGAATTCAAATAATCTTTTTCTGTTTGATTTTGATTAGCATCTCCATAACTATAAGCTACGGTTACCTTGTCCCACTCCCCAATGTTGGTGTCATAAGCTTCAGAAAAATCAATTTGATTATCTTTTAATTTTAGGTTGGGATGTGGATAATCCATGACGCTGAGGTCTGCATTGGCAATTGCGGCAAAATTATGTGCAAAACCAAGGGTGTGGCCAACTTCGTGAGCAGACAGCTGGCGGATTCTTGCCAGAGCCATTTCTAGCATAGGCTGGTAATTCTCATCAGACGTTTCAAAAGGGCGATTCATCAAAGCCTGAGCAATCATAAAATCTTGCCGAATTCTAAGGCTGCCTAAACTCACATGCCCTTTCAAAATCTCACCTGTTCTTGGGTCTGTTACACTTGCGCCATAGCTCCAGCCCCGGGTAGACCGGTGTACCCATTGTATCATATTATACCTCAAATCCATTGGGTCAGCATCAGCTGGTAGTATGTTTACCTGGAAGGCATCTTTGTAGCCAATCTCTTGGAAGGCCTGGTTCCACCACCTTGCTCCTTCTAAAAGTGCAGACCTTACTGGTTCTGGTGTTCCAGGGTCCAAATAATAAACAATGGGTTCTTTAGCTTCGCTAAGCTCTGCTTCTGGATTTTTCTTTTCTAAGCGATGACGCTTAATAAAACGTTTGGTTAAAGGCTCATATATTGGAGTCGCATAATCTTGATAGGAAATAAAATTTGCTCCACTACGGGTGTCGAATTCACGGGTCTGGTAGCCATCTTCCGGAAGCATAACAAAACTGTGGTGTTGGATAACAGACAGGTTGGAAGCATCTGGAGCTACGGAGCGAATGTTTCTGCCTTCAGCATCTCCAGAAAAGGTGAGAAGTGCTTCAAACTCTGTGTTTTTTGGAAAAGCTTTAGTCCGCGACATTGCTAATGCACTTTTGCTTTTATCCAATTGATAAGTGCCTTGATTTTGTTGTTTCAATCGTTTGGCAACCCCATGAGCATCTTGCATCAAAAAAGGAGTGAGGTCGATAAGAAAAGAATTCTCACTTTCGTCTTCTATTTTAAACCCATACAATACCGATTTTGCAAAAGCCTGCTCAACGCTTCTGCGCTCCAACTCGTTATCTGTATTAGCCCTATAATCCTGGTTGGGCTGGACCAACAGGAGCTTGTTTCCAGCACGCTGAAACTTAACAATTGCTGTTCCACCTAACTGACCGCGGTCCAAGCCAATATCGTTGGAACCCAAACCACTGGTCAAGGAGTGCACATAGATGAATTCTTGATTGAGCTGATCTACCTGCAAATAAATTTTATCTTCTTTTTGAGAATACCAAAAATCAAAAAAGCCTTCGTGCTTAGTAAAGTTGTCTTTTATACCATCGAAACTTTGAGCACTAAGGACCGAACTGGCAAGTATTACGCTGATGCAAATTAATTTTTTCATGATATTCAAAACTGATGATAAGGTATTCTGCAGATATAGATTGACCATTATTTTTGTTTTATTTTTTTATTGGGTTACTAATATCGGTATTTTTCTGTATTGGCTATAATTATGATTTTGAGGGTCTGAGTAAAGTCTGGGTTTTATCATTCAGTTTATTAATTCAGAATTTTAATGATGACCTGTATGCTTTATAAGATTTAGCAGAATGATTGGTGGAGATCTGTCCGTTTTGAATCTATTTATGATTACTGGTTTAAGTTTAAAACTCAATTTTCGATATTGTTTTTTTGAGCAAGAAAGTTTTAGTCTTTCATCTTGATCCTGCTGCTTAATTTTTGAAGCTTAAGTGGAAATTTAGTAGAGACTTTAATATAAAAAAGTTTAAAAATTTTCTTCATTAAGACTATAGTGAAGTATAAAAAATAGGGGCTTAAATAAGAAAAAGTAAAACGAGTTGTAAGACTTGCAATGAAACAGAATCTAGACATCAGGAATAGCCTCCTCTCTTAAAAACTGAATGCTATTGGAAGAGTATTTTGGGGTTTTAATTTTTCTTTTTTGAACCGCTCACGATTCTTGAAATTATCCCTTTTTTATCAGTAAATTCTGCGACTAAAACACCAGCGATGTGGATCACGATAAAGCCAACCAGGTAATAAATACCAAGCAAATGGATCTCTTCCATTGGTTTTTTGAATGCCTTTGGTCCAAACTCTATGAGGAGTCCTGTAACTAAAGAAATAACAACACAGAGATAAAAAATAAGATAGGTCCCTTTTTGAAACTTCTGTTTGATGGATAAGTTTTTGATGAATGGATTTTGAAACTTTATCTGTCCAAAAAAAGGAAGTAAAAAACGTAAACTAAACAGACCGGTTAGGACATAACCAATGTATAGGTGCCAATTCCACATGGGTTGTCTTATCTTTTTGGCTAAAACAATGAGTTGGTCTTGAGATAGAAACTGATCTGTATCGCTTAGATAGGTTTGTATAATCGCAGCTACATTGTTTTTATTCATCCAGGTTAATCGCAATAAAATAGTCATTAACAACAGCAGAAAAGAGATAGCTATGGCCCAGTGAATGAGTCGGTATAATTTAGAATAGGGGGTAGGTTCCATATAACTCATTTTAAGTAGAGGTGTATAATTTGCGAAGGGTAAATTACAATAAGCTTCGAACTCAAATAATGACTTATATCACTACCGCTCATGTTAACTAAATGGGAGGAAATAGCTCTTTTGTTTGCCTTGAGATTTTTACATTATAAAATATAATAATGAGCTCCTGAGGTCTACTTTTAGCCTGCAGATGATCCTAGTAAAATCTATGTTTGTCTGAACACAACACCTGCTGGTTATTGTCCTTTTTATGAGTTTTAAGCTACCGTTTAACCTTTAGAAGTCATCCTGACCAGCTGAAGCTTGAGGTTAAGGCGTTGCTTCAAGCAATGTATTACAGATCGTCAATAAAACGAGGGTCAAAATCCGCTTGCGGAAATAGGATAAATAGGAATTGTATGGTGCACTCAGTTATAAATTCAATGGGTCAATTCTATTAAAAGCAGAACTTAAAAATTGAGCAGATTGGTCTTTTTTAAAAGCACTAAAATCAAAAATGTAATTCCCGTGCAGATATAGATGGCATCTTGCCAATAGAAGGTTCTGGCTCCCCATGTTCTCCAGATTTTACCGTATTTATGTTTTATATAATGACGGGTGAGCTTCCAGTACATCAAACTGATGATTATAAAAAGGAATACGGCTAGAACAAAAATCCAAAGGTCTTCCATTGGTGAAATCTTTAGGTGATTATTTTGAGATCATACTACGAGTTTTTTTGCTATTTCGGGATGTATCCAATATAAATTTCCGGGTTAAACTCTAAAATACGTTCATTATTTATGCCTCGTTATTCACCATCACCTATAAACTTGAAACTTTTTTATAACTTTAAATAAAAAGTTATGCCAGAGCTACCAGAAGTCCACGGATATAAAACCTATATCGATGCTACTGCACTCCATCAGGTCATCACCTCTATAGATTGTAGGGATGAGCGATTGCTGAAACAGCCACGAGTGGAATTTGACCGGCATTTGCTTCAGCAGCAATTGATTGCTACCCATCGCATCGGGAAATATTTGTTCATAGAAACCACAGGGGAGAAGGTGCTTGTACTCCATTTTGGGATGACCGGTCGCCCCAACTATTACAAAGACCCAAAGGACCGACCGCGTTTTGGTCATCTGGTCCTTAGTTTTGAAAATGGATTTCATTTTGCTTTTGAAAACAAACGCAAGTTTGGCTGGTGGAATCTTACCGACTCTATAGCTGAGTTTAAAGCTGAGCATAAGTTAAGTGATGATGCCAGAGATCTAAAGTTTGACGATTTCATGCGATCTATCGACGGGCGAAAGACAGACATTAAGAAAATCATCATGGATCAAAGCGTTGCTGCGGGAGTAGGCAACTGGATGGCGGATGAGATTCTTTACCAGGCTAAAATACATCCTGCCAAGAAGCTGGAACATATGCCAGAACAGGAGATTGAAACCGTCTTCAATGCGATGAAAAAGGTGATAGAAGTGGCCATCAAAAATGAGGCGCACTACAGAGATTTTCCAGAGCATTTCTTGATGCATTTTAGAAAAGAAGGCGCGACGTGCTTCCATACCGGTGTTGCTATTGAAAAGATGAAAGTAGGAGGAAGAACCACCTATTACTCCCCAGAATGGCAAGAGCTCTAAAAAAAAAAGATGAATATCTAAATTTCTGGAGCACTTTCCATGTGGGTTATTTGCCAAATATCATCGTATCGATTACGCAAAGGTGAGCTAGTTCGAGCCTTCACATTATAGCAGCTGCATTTAGCAAATTTTAGCTATTTTCCTTTCTCAACACTTCTAGTGGTGGTTTTCTAATCACTCCCAAACTATTGCTCAAACCTATCACAAGAACAAGCACTACGATGCCAGGAAAGATGATAAGGAATGGAACTAGGGAAGGGACAAAAGGCGATTCAAACACCAGCCAGGCCAGTAACTGGCTGCTAACTAAAGACAAGACTACTCCCGATAATCCCCCAAGTATGCCAAGGTAAATGTATTCTAAGGCAGTGATAGTAAGGATTTGCTGTCCTTTAGCCCCCAAAGTCCGAAGCAATACACTTTCTCGTGTTCGCTGATACTTACTGGTTCTTATGGCGCCTAAAAGCACTATGACTCCTGTCATAATACTAAAAAAGGCCATAAAATTGATGATCCAGGAAATTTTACCCAGCAGCATTTCAATAACACTTAAGACTTGCCTCAAGTCGATAATCGACACATTTGGGAATTTTTTGACCAGCTCCTGCTGTAAGGCTGCCGATTTCTCTTCATCCGGAACTTTGGTAGTTAAGACATGAAACTGTGGAGCTTTTTCAAATACCCCTTTCGGGAAAACGAGTGAAAAATTAAGCTGCATTCTGGACCAGTCTACTTTTCTGATACTACCCACCACTGCGTCCTGCAAAACTCCCTGGACATTGAAGACCAATTGATCGCCAACTTTAACTTTGGCATCTTCAGCGAAATTTTCACTTATGGAAACGGGAACGGGGTTCAGGTTAGATCCCTCTGCCGTCCAGGATCCACTTTGGATGATTTCTGAAGCAATGAGCGAATCCCGATACGTAGTGCGGAATTCATGATTCAACACCCAGCCATTAACCTGAGAAGTAGAGTCTTTTCTGATTTCATTTACCGATCTGCCAGCAATACTTTGCACCCGCATAGATACAATAGGGATATCGCTGAGCACTTGTAAATCGTTAGTTCTAATTGTTTCTGCTAAATCTTCCCGTTGATTGCTTTGCACATCCAGAAGAATCATATTAGGACTTGTAGACTGAGATTCTATTGTGGCTTGAGCCAGTAATAAATCTTTGCTGAAGTATAGTGTACTGATTAAAAATGTTCCAACACCAATGGCAAGAACGAGGGTTAGGGTTTGGTTCTGAGGTCTGAATAGGTTAAGCAAACTTTGTCTGGCTACAAACCCCAGGTTATGTGGGAAGTATCTTTTGATAGCTCGCATAAACAGGTAAGCTACCCCAGCTAAAATCGAAAAGGTCACCAGGATACCTCCTACAAAAGCAAGTGAGTATTGCCAGTCTTCCAGCAGCCAAAGCGAAAAGAGAAAGATGAATAGGAAGATACCTACAGAAACCAGAATAATGGCTTTTCTCGATTTTTTGGAATTTTCCTTCACCACTCTCAATGCCTGTAATGGCGAAATATAAAGTGTGCCGATAAGTGGATATAATGCAAATAATACGGACATTAAAATCCCAAGTAAAATACCCATCACAATGACTTGTAGGGAGAAGGTGATCTCAACATCCACTGGTAGTAATCCTTCCAACAGTACAGGAAATAACTGCTGAAGTACTAACCCAAAAGCAGTACCAATAATGCCACCAATCAAGCCCATAGCGGCAACCTGGATTAGATAAATGAGGAAAGTTTGTGTTTTGCTAGCTCCCAGGCATTTCAAAACCGCAACCGCACGTAATTTTTCTTTGATATAAATATGGATTGCACTGGCAGTGCCTACGCATCCCAGCAATAAAGCAATAAAAGCAACGAGGTTAAGAAACTTTCCGAAATTCTCGTAGCGTCGCCCTAGTCGGTCGCTGGTAGAGGTGTGGGTATCGAGATCGGCATCTTCCGCATCCAGCATTGGGTCTAGTTCCTTGTCCAGCCGCTCCATGTCAGTGCCAGGAGCAGTAAAATAAAACTCATAATCGATTCGGCTTCCCGTTTGCACCAATCCGGAGGCCTCAATAAATCTATATGGAATCAGCACTGGTGGGGCTACCGAACTAAAAATGGCAGTACTCCCTGGAACACTTTGGAGTGCGCCGGCTACAGGTAAGGTTACCTTCCCTATTTTTATACTGTCTCCCGCCTGGATCCCCAGTTGAAGCATTACCGTAGCATCAACCAAAGCTGAACCTTCATCCTGGTAGGTTTGAGCAGCCTCGACAGGCTGAGTTTCTAATGCTCCGTAAAATGGAAATCCGCCTTCAATTCCTCGAACCTGCATCAATTTGGTCGATTCAATTTGAGGGAAGGCCGCCATGGATGCGAATTTAATTTCCCGTGCTTTTGCCCCTCCTAGCGAATCCATGATTTGCTGGACCCGCTCGTTGGGAGGATTGTCGCTATCAATCTTAAAATCAGCGCCCATCAGGGCTTTAGATTCTGAAGAGATATTGGCTTTGAGCGTCTCCCCAAAGGATTGTATAGAGACCACTGCCGCTATACCCAGGACGATAGACGCCATAAAGAGAACCAACTTCTTGCTGCTGGACTTCCCGTCACGCCAGGCCATTTTGAAAAGCCAGTTTAAGCCTGGTTTGGAGGATTTTGACTTCTTCATTGCACTTCCTTTTCTTGATTTTCAACAATCTTCCCTCCTTTTAGCCTCAGGATATGCTGTGTTTTATTGGCGAGTTCAATATCGTGGGTCACGATGATAAGAGTGGTTCCAGATTCCTTGTTGAGGTCAAAAAGCAGTTCTTCTACCTTTTCTCCAGTCTCAGCGTCCAGGTTTCCAGTGGGCTCATCGGCAAACAAAATAGAAGGTTTGGTAGAAAAAGCCCTGGCCAAAGCCACCCGCTGCTGTTCGCCCCCAGAAAGTTGTGAAGGGTAATGGTGTATGCGGTCCCCTAAGCCTACTTTTTCCAGGAGGCCTTTACTGATTTTGGAAGCGTTTTTGTCCCCCTGAAGCTCTAGTGGAACCGAAACATTTTCAAGTGCAGTAAGGGTGGGTAACAATTGAAAATCCTGAAACACAAAGCCGATGTGCTTATTTCTCAGCAAGGCACGTTCATCTTCATCCAGTGCACTCAGCTCACTTCCGCATAAATGAATGCTACCAGAATCGGGACTGTCTAAACCTGCACAAAGTCCCAATAAGGTGGTTTTTCCACTTCCCGAAGGCCCTACGATTGCAAATGTTTTTTGCTCTTCCACTTCAAAACTGATGTCTTGCAATACCTTAAGATTTTTGGAACCGCTGGAATAGCTTTTCTCAAGATGGTGAACGTTTAATATCTTTGCCATGCCGAATTGTAATTAATGTCTTTTTTAAGAAGGCAAAATAAAGAAACAGTTTGGTGATAAACCCCGTTGTTATGAGAAACTTAAGGCGCATTGGCGCAATTCTTTCACTACTACTGATATGTTCCTGTGGAAAAAACTCTGAAAAGAAAGCAGAGGATAAGCCTGTTGAAAAAAATACTACCCAAACTGAGGTTCAGCAAGAAGAAAAAGAGGTGATCCTTTTCTTTGGAAACAGCCTGACGGCAGGAATGGGCTTGGAGCCTTCTGAAGCCTTTCCGGCACTGATTCAAAACAGACTGGATTCGCTGGGTTATACTTACGAAGTGGTCAATGCTGGATTAAGTGGAGAAACCACAGCTAGTGGGAAAAACCGAATTGAGTGGGTGCTAACCCAAAACGTAGACGTCTTCGTCTTAGAATTGGGAGCCAACGATGGCTTGCGCGGGATTCCACTTAAAGAAACTCGACAGAACCTTCAGCATATCATCGATATCGTGAAAAAGGAAAACCCAGAGACTCAAATTATTTTGGCAGGCATGCAGATTCCGCCAAACATGGGTCAGGACTATACCTCAGAGTTTAAGAGTATATTTCCAGAACTGGCCCGGCAAAACAACCTCGAGCTCATTCCCTTTCTTCTAGAGGGTGTCGCTGGAGATCCAGAGCTCAATCAGCAAGATGGCATTCATCCCACTGCCGAAGGCTATAAAATCGTAAGAGAGAACGTCTGGCGTGTTTTGGAGCGAGTCATTGAGAAGGAGTAAAAGGTTGTTTTATCCAATTCAACTTTTTTATTCTGATTTTGCCGCTTCAAGGCTTTATGCTTTACCATACATTGCTTAGGTGTTTGGCGCTACCTTAATATGCCCACCTGGTTAGGGTGATCTTCTGAAGGAGGCATGGGTGGTTAGTAAGTGATATGAGCAACTAATGCCTATTCGGGTGAGGCCTGCATTACTCTCCATTGACTTCTAAAGTTTATTTGCTGATAATCATTATTAAAGCCAGATCGAGACAATTCTGAAAGCTTTAGCAAGTTTTTTTCTGTTAGCATTTAGAATCTTCTTTTTATTTGGCGCTAAAGTTTAGAAAAAAATATTATTTTAGGTTTTCGTTAAGAATAATAGCAGTAAAACCAATCCCTTGTAGGAATTATATAATTTTAGCTCTATTGTTTTCTTAATGCTTAGACAATTCATTCAATCAAAAAAACAGAAGATTTTTTATGAAAAGAAGAAAATTTGTTCAATTAAGCGGTCTGGGAGCAGGAGCTTTAATGATGCCTTCCTTGATGTTGGGAAATAGTATTTCATCAGATCAACTCATGATGCCTGGTATGGATATCCTAACCAAGCGAAAGTTAGCCGATGTCGCCTTGAATACCGCAAAATCTCTTGGCTCCACTTATGCTGATGCCAGAATAGGTCGCTATCTCAACCAGTATGTCTTTACTAGAGAAGATAAAGTTCAAAATGTGGTCAATACGGAGTCATTTGGTATTGGAATTCGTGTGATTGCCAATGGTACCTGGGGTTTTGCCTCTACCAACAGCGTTACCGAAGATGGAATTAAAAAAGCTACTCAGCAGGCTGTAGCTATCGCTAAGGCGAACTCTAAAATTCAAAAAGAACCTGTCAAGCTAGCTCCGGTTCAATCTTACGGGGAAGTGTCGTGGAAGACTCCGATCAAAAAGGACTTTAAGAACGTTCCTGTTTCAGAAAAAGTGGATCTGTTGCTCAGCGCCAATGCTGCTGCAATGGAAAATGGAGCTAATTTTGTGAATTCGGCCTTATTTATGGTGAATGAGCAAAAGTATTTTGCATCCACCGAGGGTTCTTATATAGACCAGGATGTACATAGAATCTGGCCGACCTTTGGAGTTACTGCCATCGATCGTGGAGCAGGAAAATTCAAATCTCGTCAGGCAATGAGTGCTCCTATGGGAATGGGCTATGAGTATATGGATGGTTTGGAATCTGAAAAGCTGGAGGGACCCTCTGGATTGAGGTTATACCGTAATAGTTATGATATTGTTGAAGATGCCACCTTGGCGGCCAAACAGGCGAAGGAAATGCTGACAGCCAAGTCTGTTCAGCCTGGGAAGTATGACTTGGTGTTAGAGCCGAATCACCTTGGTTTGACTATTCACGAATCTGTAGGGCATCCGCTTGAACTCGATCGAGTGCTAGGCTATGAAGCCAACTATGCGGGAACCAGTTTTGCCACGCTGGACAAATGGAAGTCTGGTGACTTCAAGTACGGCAGTGATATTGTCAATCTTGTAGCCGATAAAACGCAAACTGGATCCCTTGGAGCTGTAGGTTATGATGATGAAGGCGTTAAGACTAAGAAATGGGATCTGGTCAGAAATGGAGTTTTAACCAATTACCAGGCCATTCGCGATCAGGTACATATGATCAATCAAAATGAATCTCATGGGTGTTGCTACGCACAAAGCTGGAATGATGTTCAGTTTCAACGTATGCCAAATGTTTCTCTGGAACCTGGTAAGCAGAAATACTCTATCAACGACATGATAAAAGATGTGGAGAAAGGGATTTACATTGCAGGCCGTGGATCGTATTCTATAGATCAGCAACGCTACAACTTTCAGTTTGGTGGAACTGTATTCTACGAGATTAAAAACGGAGAAATTGTTGGCATGCTAGACGATGTGGCCTACCAGTCCAATACTCAGGAGTTCTGGAATTCTTGTACTAAGATTTGCGATGAGAGCGACTACAGAATGTTCGGGTCTTTCTTTGACGGTAAAGGTCAGCCCTCTCAAGTAAGCGCTGTTTCTCATGGTAGTTCTACATCAAGATTTAATGGTGTTAACGTAATCAATACAGGTAGAAGTGTTTAATCGAAGTTTACTTTAAAAAGAAATTTAAAAATGGCAATATATACCAAAGAAGAAGCTAAGCAAATCATGGAAAAAGCATTGAGCTTTTCTACTGCAGATGCTTGTGTAATAAATATGGGAGGTAGCGAAAGCGGAAACATTCGCTATGCCCGAAATACGGTCTCCACCTCTGGACATCGTTCCAACCAAACCCTTGTTGTAGAGGCAAGTTTTGGAAAAAAATCTGGAACTGCGACCATAGACGAATTCGATGAGGAATCTTTAAAAAGCGTGGTGGAAAGAGCGGAAGAATTAGCAAAACTCTCTCCAGAAAATCCTGAATTTATGGCGCCTCTTGGTCCGCAAAGCTATGATGAATCTATCAGTTTTGTAGAAGCTACGGCTAACATTCAACCTGAATTCCGAGCCGAAGTAGCTGCCAAAAGCATCAATCCAGCTTCAAAACAAGAAGTTACTGCTGCTGGTTTTTTGGATGATTCATCAGGATTTAGTGCTATGTTGAACTCCAATGGGTTATTTGCTTACAACCAGTCAACAAATGTAGATTTTACAGTAACCATGAGAACCAATGATGGGACTGGTTCTGGCTGGGTTTCTCGTGATTTCAATGATGTTCGTAAATTCAATCCCGACGAAGCTGCCAAGGTCGCCATTGATAAAGCGGTCATGTCTCGTGAAGCAAGAGCTATAGAACCTGGAAAATATACAGTGATTTTGGAACCAGCTGCTTCAGCAGATTTATTAAGGAATATGTCTGGAGCTTTTAATGCGCGTACTGCAGACGAAGGAAGAAGCTTTATGTCCAAAGATGATGGTACCAAAATGGGAGAAAAGATCGTAGATGAACGGGTAAATGTTTGGAGTGATCCTTTGCATCCCGATGTTCCTACATCTACCTGGAACGGAGAAGGAATGCCACTTAAAAAAATGAAGTGGATTGAAAATGGAATCGTCAAAAATCTAGCTTATAGTAGATACTGGGCTGGCCAAAAAGGAGTAGATCCCGTTCCGTTTCCATCCAATTTTATCATGCAAGGTGGCGATGCTACTCGAGATGAACTTATCAAAAGTACTAAAAGAGGAATTTTGGTCACAAGACTGTGGTATATCAGAAGTGTAGATCCGCAAACTTTATTATATACAGGACTTACGCGTGACGGAACGTTTTATATCGAGAATGGAGAAATAAGATATCCGGTGAAAAATTTCAGGTTCAATGAAAGTCCAATCATTATGTTGAACAACCTGGAAGCGCTTGGCGAACAAGTGAGAATTAATGGGAATTTGATTCCATACATGAAAGTGAGAGACTTTACATTCACTAGTCTTTCAGACGCGGTATAGATTTAGAACTCTTATTAAAAAACTGATTGTAGCGACTTGTTCATTACAATCAGTTTTCCTTTTTTCAGAATGGATAGAAAAATGAGTAAAGATTCAGAGCCGAAAGCCCATCCGTGTTTTTTTTACTTTTGAAAAAATAGTTAGTCAAATTAATAAGTTTCAGTTATAAAAAAGAATAGGACTCCATAAACCATGAATAGTTTTTTCTTTACAAGACTTCAGTATGAATCCGGAGACTGGGATGTAGACCAGCGTATGCCTTCCAATTTATTGAATTCGTTAGTGGAGTATACTACACTGAAAGTGGATACTGTGGAAAATATAGTTCCCTTGAGTAGCGATGAAATTTTTAAATGCCCGTTTTGCTACATATCTGGTCATAAGCTTGTGCAATTCACCACCAAGGAAAAAGCTAATTTTGAAAAGTACGTAAAAAATGGAGGTTTTGTCTTTGCCGATGATTGCAATCATGATATCGATGGCCTTTTTGCTAAGTCGTTTGAGCGCCAAATGGAAGAAATTTTTGGACCGAAGCAATTATCAAAAATCCCGAATACTCATGAGATTTATAACGTGTTTTTTGAATTTGAGGATGGTCCACCTACCACTTCTCAGGAATTGAATGGATGGGGAGATGATCTGGTACACGAGTATTTAAAAGCTATTGAAGTAGAGGGGAGAATAGGTGTGCTCTACAGCAATAAGGATTATGGTTGCGAATGGGACTACGATTTTAGAAATAAACGATTTTATAAAATAGACAATACCCGATTTGGGGTGAATATCGTGATGTATGCACTTACATCTTAAACCAAGAAAACTATGGATCAGCCATTAGTCGATTTAGAACAAGAAGTAAAAACGCTTACCCAAAAACTTAAAGATCTTAAAAAAGAGATTGGTAAGGTCATTATAGGACAGGAAGAAACTGTAGATCAATTGCTTATCACTTTTTTGGCGGGAGGTCATGCGCTTTTGGAGGGTGTGCCAGGGCTTGCAAAAACACTTATGATACGAAGTCTTTCTCAGGCTATAGCGCTTAATTTCAACAGAATTCAGTTTACCCCAGATTTGATGCCTTCAGATATCATCGGAACTGAAATCCTTGAGGAAGATCATACGACAGGTAAGAAATTCTTCGAATTTAATAAAGGACCAATTTTCGCTAATATCATTCTAGCCGATGAGATTAACCGGACGCCACCCAAAACTCAGGCGGCGCTTTTGGAAGCTATGCAGGAATTTGAAGTGACCTACTCTGGTAAAACTTATAAACTGCAACCTCCCTTTTTTATTCTGGCTACCCAAAATCCAATCGAACAATCAGGAACCTTTCCCTTACCGGAAGCACAGCAGGACAGGTTTTTGTTCTACATAAAAATTGGCTATCCAACCGAAGCAGAAGAAAATCAAATCTTAAAACATACCACAGGTTCTAAAAAGGAAAGCATCAAACCTGTACTCACCGGAGCTGAACTATTGCGATTACAGGAATTGGTGCGAGAAGTTCCTATAAGTGACGAATTGATTTCTTATGTCAATAGATTGATTCGTGCGACTCGCCCTGAAACAAGCAATAATGAATATGTAAAAGAATGGGTGAGTTGGGGAGCTGGACCAAGAGCGGGGCAGGCTTTGATTTTAACGGCCAAAGCCAGAGCATTACAGCAAGGACGCTTATCTGTTACCCCTGTGGATTTGGAGCATTGCGCTTATCCAGTATTGCGCCACAGGGTGATTGTGAATTTTAAAGCAGAAGCCGAAGGCATAACCTCGGATAAAGTGACTGCAGAATTATTAAAGTCAATAGCTCCGGCTAAAAAATAAATCTTGTGAAGCAAGACTATCGACAATTGCTCAAACCAGAAATCATCAACAGTGTAAGCGGCTTAGCTCTTATATCTAGAGTTGTGGTAGAGGGCCATTTGTCGGGTTTGAACCATAGCCGAAGGTTGGGGTCCGGAATGGAGTTTAGCCAGTATCGTGGTTATGAAATTGGCGATGATATGCGACTGCTGGCTTGGAAAATGTTGGCTCGCTCTGGCAGGTATTACATCAAACAATCTGAGATCGACACCAATATCTCGGTGAAATTTATTCTCGATGCTAGCAATTCTATGCAGCATGAGGAGGATGGAATAACTAAAATGGAATTTGTACGTGTTTTAACAGCCTCCTTGGCCTGGTTGGCACAGTCGCAAGGTGATGCCGTAGGTCTATTTGCTTTAAACGATCAGGAAGTCTATGCTCTCCAGCCTAGGGTTCATAAAAAACACTTTAACCGCCTTTTACAGGAATTGATCAGCGTCCAGACAGAAGGGAAGTGGCCAAAATATGCCAAAGCAACTGAAAAATTACACGATAGAAGCCACAAAGAGCTTATATTTTTCATATCAGATTTGCATGAGGAAAGTTCAGAATTGACCAATCTGATGACCAAATTAAAAACCTCAAGGAATGAAGTGGTGGTTTTGCAAGTGTTGGGTAGAAGTGAATTGGAGTTCGATCATAAAGGAGCTCTGACTTTTGAAGATCTGGAAACTGGAACAAAAATAGAGATTGATGCCGAAAAAGCGCGAACTCCATATCTGCATTCTTTTCATAACTCTATAAAAACCACTAAAGAAACCTTACTGGCTCATGCCATTAGCTATCAACTTTTGAGACTTGATGAGCCCATTGGAGAAGCACTCCAATTGCTATTGAAAAAACGCAATAACCTGATGTAATATGTTTTTCCTGAATCCTTCATTTTTATGGGCTTTATTTGGACTAAGTGTTCCTTTGGCAATCCATTTATGGAGTAAAAAACAAGGGAAAAATATAAAAGTGGGAAGCATAAAATATTTGCAAGTATCAGATTCCCGAAAAAGCAGGAATATCAAATGGAATGAACTTTGGTTGCTTTTACTCAGGATGCTCATCGTCTTGCTTGTAGTTATTATTTTATCGGAACCCCGCCTGAATTATAAAACTGAAAATTCTCCTATCACCTATTTGGTAGAAGCCTCTTTATTAGATTCACCAGAAGTGAAAGCGCTTGCCGATAGCTTAGCTACCCAGGCAGGAGTTCGTTTTTTGCAAGCCGACTTTCCTGAATATGAGCCAGACTTTAAAGAACCAAGAAGGTTTGAGTCCCCCAACTACTGGCAGCTTGCCAGGGAAATGCAGTCACTAAAAACCGATAGTATTGTCGTGTTTACCAATTCTTTTTACAGTGGAATTAAAGGGAAACGTCCTGTAATTGACAAAAATATCCATTGGATAAACCTGAGTTTGAACCAGGCGGAAACTCATATGGTGGGTATCATAAAAAACGAAAATGTAAGGGAAGTTATTTCAGCAAGGAGTAATGCTGAGCAGTTTAAATTTCAAAAAAAAATACAGGAAAATGCTACCGAAAGTATAGATTCACTTCCAAAGATCGAGAAAGATAGCTTGCGAGTCAATATATATTTTGAAAACAAATTTGCAGCAGAAAATAAATATTTAAAAGCTTCTTTTTCTGCTATAGCAAAATATCTGAATCACCCAGTTGAGGTCTATAGCAGTGAAGAGTTGGATAGCCTTAGACTTTCATCTATTGATTTTTTGATCTGGTTAAGGGAACAGCCAGTACCAAAAACCAAAGCTAAGCTACTGAAATTTCAACTAGATAGCCTGGCAACTGGACTTATTGAACCAGGAAATTTCAAAAATGAGTACCTTTTGACAGCTCAACTTAACTCAGAAAATATTGTAGAGGAGCATCTGGTTGAGCAGCTTTTAAAACTTATGAATCTTTATCCTGAAATAGAAAAACAAGCTGAGGTTTATGACAGACGAGTGATGAATTTAGAACTCTTAAAACCAAATGTTGACTCAGATTCTGGTGTAAATACAAAAAGCGAAGGAATGGATATCTCTTATTATTTGTGGATAGGCCTTATTCTTCTACTCATCTCAGAACGAATCCTTTCACGGTATAGAAAGCAATGAAGCAAACAGGAAGAGACATATTAATTGGATTTCGAAAGCATTGGCAATTACTGTTATGGATAGAGACTAGTCTCTATGCCATCAGTTCAGCCATTTTTATATGGTTTTTATCATTAAGTCTTATAATGAGTAGCATTGCTTTTGCCCTGATTTTTACGGTGGTACTGTTTTGGAAACAACCCTGGAAAATTGATTTAAAAAAAGTTAGTCATTATATCGATAACAACTCTAGTAAGCTCGAATACAGTAGTGGTCTTCTGTTCCAAGAAACAAATGAACTTTCTGGTCTAGCCAGGCTTCAGCAGCAAAAAATCAGTAAAGCCTTACAAGCTGAAATCAAAAACATCTCACCCAAGCACCATTTGAAAGCGACACTGTTTATTTCAGCACTACTAGTTGCTTTGGGTTATTTGGCTTTTTACCTGGGCTTCATTGAAAACGATATGGTCAATGAAAATAAAATTCCGAAGGAAGAAAAGATAAACTTTTGGCCAACATGCGACTCCTTGGCAGAGCAAACTAAAGCACCTGTTTTAAAAGAACAACAAGTCATTATCAATTATCCGTCGTATACAGGTATGGCCAAATCCATCTCTTCAAAAATGGATATCAAGGCCGTAGAGGGTTCTAGAGTTTCGTGGAAGCTAGGGTTTGAGGGAGCAGTAACAAGTGTTAGCTTAGAAAGTATGGGCAATCAGCGGTCTTTGAATAAAATAAATCAAGAATACAGAGGAAGTGCAGTTTTACAAAGTTCTGGCTTTTATAGCTTTAGGTTTACAGATACTGCTGGCACTACTTATGCCTCAGATCTTTTTGCAATGGAAGTCACTAAAGATAAAGCACCCATTATTCAGTTGAAAAATTTGAAACAGTTTACCTCTTTTAATTATGATGATGACAAAATCATCACCTTCGGGACATCCATCACAGATGATTTTGGAGTGTCAACAGCTTCCATCATTGCTACTGTGAGCAAAGGAACAGGAGAATCTGTAAAATTTAGAGAAGAGCGATTAAGTTTTGATACACCAGTATTCAAAGGAAATAAGGAATTGGATCTGACTAAATCTTTAAATTTGGATGCAATGAATATGGAGCCTGGAGATGAGCTGTATTTTTATATAGAAGCCCAGGATACCAAAGAGCCAAAGGCAAACTTGGCCCGAAGTGAGACCTATTTTGCAGTTATTAAAGATACGATAGATTACGGACCTGGCGTGGAAGCAGGACTTGGCGTAGATCTCATGCCAGATTATTTCAGAAGTCAGAGGCAATTGATTATTGATACAAAACAGCTGATTGAAGATAGAGCAAAACTGTCTGAGAATGAATTTAATGCTACCAGCAATGCTCTTGGTTTTGATCAAAAATCACTTCGTTTGAAATATGGTCAATTTATGGGGGATGAAGCAGAAGGAGGAAGGGGAGCTAGTGGTGAGATTTCAGATATCCAGGCTCATGATCACGATCACGACGAGGATCCTTTAGCAGACTATACTCATGCTCACGACACTGATAATGAACATAATCTCGTGGCCGACGATCACGAGCATGAACATGATGAGGATGAATCTACAGAGGGAGAAGATCCCCTGGCAGAATATCTGCATAACCATGGCGACCCCGAATCTTCAAGCTTATTTACAGACAGCCTCAAAAGTAAATTGCGCCAGGCACTCAATATTATGTGGGATGCCGAGTTGCATTTGCGGCTAAACGACCCTGAAAAGTCATTGCCTTTTCAATATGAAGCTTTAAAGTTGATTCAGGAAATTAAAAACAGCGCAAGAATTTATGTGCACCGCATAGGCTTTGATCCGCCCCCAATTAAAGAAGAGGTGAGGCTTTCTGGCGATATTAAGGATGTTAACAATTTCAGCAAAAAAGAAAAACGGGATGATCTGGATCCGCACTTTTCTATAAAAAGAGCTATCCTGAGATTGGAAGAATTAAAAACATCAAATTCAGAACTAAACCAAACAGACAGAGCGCTTTTTGAAAAAGCTGGGAATGAGCTGGCCGAAAAAGCTATTGCTAAACCCGGAAGCTATTTGAAAACCTTACAGCAATTAAAACATCTTTCTGAAAAACAGGAAATAGCCAAGGAAATGATAATTGAGGTTCAAAAAGGGCTTTTAAAAACAATACCTGACCTTAATCCAGAACCACAACTACAAGGAGGTTTTGGTGGAAAACTTAATGAATTAGTCTTGAAAGAACTGGAATTGAATGAGCAATAGTCTTACTTTTTTGAACGCCTCATGGTTCTGGCCTGTTCTGGCTTGCTGGGGTATTTTGATTTTGATCTTTATCTGGAAAGAGTGGGCTACGTCTGGAAATAAACGATTGAGTTTGAAAATTTTCCTTGCCATTCTAGCCATTACCTCTTTAGCAATGTTGGCTTTAAAACCAGCCATTCCAATGGAAATAAATCAAGATAGAGCCATCATCATTACAGAAAATGTAAAGCAAAAGCAACTGGATAGCCTAAAGAAAGAATATCGAAACATCAAAGAAATAAATTATTTTAAAGAAGGAGCCTTACCAAGCATGGGCAATGCAAAAGAGGTATTTGTACTAGGTAGCGGGATTCCGAGTTATGATTTTTGGGCTTTTGAAAACATCCCTGTGACTTTCCTGTCTGGGGAAGAGCTTTCGGGAATTATACAACTAAATTATAAACAGGAAAATCAGATAGGGAAGCGCCTCGTAGTTAAGATTGACTATGCAAATCCAAAACTAAATAATCGATTATTACTTGAAAACGCTGGAGGAACTGCTTTAGACTCTATTGTTTTTGACGCTGAAGAAAATGGTTTTATTCAACTTTCAACTGATCTGAAAGTCGCTGGAACGTATGTCTTTAGAATTACAGAAAAAAATGAGTCAGGTGAAGTTCAATACCGATACCCTTTACCAATCCAAGTAGCTGATAAAAAAGCCTTAAAAATTCTAATTTTAAATGCTTACCCCACATTTGAAATCAAATACCTCAAAAATTTTCTAGCCGAATTGAATCACGAACTTATTGTGAAAAATCGTATGAGTACGGGTAAATTCAAATCCGAATTTTTTAATTTAGATCCAATACGTTTAGGAAGACTAACTGCATCCAGTTTGGAAGATTTTGAGTTAGTCATTTTAGATTCGGAATCTTTAAAAGGCCTGAGCACTGCAGAACGAAATGCCTTACTGAAGGCAATAAAAACAAAGGGCTTAGGTCTCTTGATACTCGATGAGGCGTCTGCTCATAATTCTCTTTACAACTTTTCTATTTTCGATTTTCAACGCACTTCTGCAAACGATGTAATTCTTAATGATCTTGGAGTAATTTCAGTAAACAGTCAGCCTTACCGATTGAAAAAGGAATTTGGTTTAGAAGAAATACATAGCTCAACGTCGTCTATTCTAAGCGCTTATAAAAGAGTAGGGCAAGGAAGAATAGGTACTACTGTATTAGAAAATACCTGGCAATTACAGCTTGAAGGCAATAGGGAAGCTTACCATTACATTTGGGCGGGAATTGTGGAGCAGCTCAGCAAAAGAACTTCTGAACTTGCCTCTTGGCAACCTGTGAACGAGATGGTTTCCATAGATCAACCTTTTGCATTTCAGATAAGAACTAGCCTTGACAATCCAAGAGTTTTGGACCAAAATAACCTCTTAATCCCCTTAAAACAGAATTTGACTGTTTCAGAACTATGGAGTGGGACCACTTATCCAAAAGAGATGGGTTGGCAAACATTAAAACTGGAGCAGGATTCAACTATAACTTTTAATTATTATGTCTACCAACCTACAGATTGGCAATCAATAAAATCTTATCAAAACAAAAAAGCGAATTTCAGAAATTTCCAGCAAAACTCGATTGATAAAAACCAAATAAAAAAAGCACCTACAGCTATAGATCCACTCTGGTTTTTTGGTCTATTCCTTTTTGGGATCGCCAGTTTATGGCTGGAACCAAAATTATAATTCAGGAGCTTATCGATAATAAAATTATATTCCTGTCAAATTCGATTCAGTTTCTCTTTTATATCAACTCAAAAAATAAGCCCCAGAATCTCTACGGATTTAATGCTTACATTTTCTCAGAATCTTCCCACTCTAAATTCTGTTTATATTTTTTGATTTCGTTATGCTCTTTTGGGTCCATCACGAAAAGATAAATCCACTCGTTATCGAGTAAAGATTTAAGGTTTTCATTTTGTTGCAGAATCTTTGTAATTCTCTCCTTTGGAGCGTTGATGTAAACCGAAAGCCTTAAAGGTTGGTGATAGGACTTGTCGTCTGTCTCATTTACAGATTGTAGAGGTAAACCCATTTTTAAATCTCCTCCATTACCCTGCATAACGCCATATCTTCCTGTGACATTATGGGTGATTTTTGAGCCTCCACCGTAATTTTCATTATCAACTGTAGAGAAGTAATAGTGGTTATTGATCCACTGTGTTACCACCATAGGTCCCTGCATGATGCCTTCTAAAGCACCTCCCTCAGTATCCATTTTCCAGTCGTAGGAATGGAGAAAGCAGTTTCCTTTTAAGTTTAAACTTTTCGATAAGCTTCTTGGTCCTATGATAAAACCAGCATTTTTTGCAAGTCCCCATTCTGGTCTGGTTTCCGACCAGTCGTTTGTTTTTTTGTGAGCAGCCTTAATGCTGTCTTTAGAAGCGCCTAAGCGTTCTGTAGTTGCTGAAAGCTGAGCTTTTGCCAGGTTCTCTTTTAGTTTTGAAAGCTCTTTCTGATGAGAGTCAGGTAATTCTGAATCGAATATGTAAATTTCGTCGGTGGTGGTGTTGTGCTCCGCTCCTAAAAAAAAGGTAGAAGCAGGAATATGGATGTGGTGCTGTTTGAGTGCTTCCCTTACGTCAGATTGATTAGCCAGCCTTGCTAGCATTCTTGCGTTATGCCTACCAGGACTTGCAGCACAGGCACCACAATCTAAACTGGAACCAAAGGGATTATTGGCAGTATGGCTCTCGTGTCCTACAAAAAGGATAAGAGGTGCAAAGTTTTTCCAACCTGTTAATTCAAAAGCAGATTTTACAATAGCGGTTCTTTCTTCAAGGCTAATTTCATTTGCAGATGACAAATCGTGAATAGGGTGTAAATGAGGATCGCAAATTCCTTCAAAAGAGTTTCTTTCTTTCTTTCCAGAATCATAAAGGCGTTCTGGAACTATCGTTCTTAGAAAAAGGGAAATACCGTAAAAGAAACCCGATCCTTCCACGTATCCAAAAGCTGAAGGAAGCATGTGTTTCATTCGCTTTAAAAAATAATGAGTGAATTTTTCTTTTTGCTTACGTTTATGAAAAGCATCCACTTCCTGCTGGCTATTGCTTTTTGCCTGCTCCGTCACCTTATAAGACGAAGCTAAGATAGGTGGGCATGACTTTTTCACAATGCCTTCACTCAAATCTTGATAATCCATCGCAATACCAAAGAAACCAGCGTATCCGAAAGTTTCATAATTCCCCTTAGACTCGACGTGTCTCCTTATCAATTCCGAACGGGTGTCGATACAAAATACGAGCTGAGCCTCCGGAGATTCCTCAGTTTGTGAAGTTGGCTTAGGGGTTGAAGGAGTGTCCAGAATGCTTTGTAATTCTTTGGACATTCTCTTTTGCCAGGTAGTTTCCCAGGCTGTTAGCCATAGGTACTGAAGGGTTCTTTCCTTGCTTTGTTTGGAGTCATCTAGCTTTGCAGGGAGTATCTCAAAATTCAGATTTCTTGCTATACACAGGCGTACTGCTAAGTAATCTACCAATGTAATACTGAACTTTTTCTGCCATTCTGAATTGGTCTCTGTTCTGTATTTGATGTAACCGGTCCAGCCTGGAAGTGCGGCAATATGAAATTCTAAAATACTAAGTTGATCTTCTTCAGAAAAATCACTTAAAAGTTTGCTCAATAGCTCTGAACTTTCTTCAGGTAGCTTTACAGATGCTTTTAAATTTAAATCTTTATCATATTTAGCCAACGACTTCCAGGATTTATAAAAGCCCTTTTCTTTATTAGGCAAGCCCCATTCAGCAAGGCCTTCGTCCATAAAGGCCATTAGCCATTTTATAGTGAGTCTGTCGACTTCGTGCCAGGGATTTTTGAAGTCAGCTTTAGTCAAAGTTTCCATCTCGATGAGGCTCTCCTCAGCGGTGTGGACAATACCATTATTACGAAAAACAGTCTTGAGCACATCTCTATCAATCTCCTTATTTTGCCAGGCAGTTCTAAATGTAGATGCCTCAGGAAAGAGGTGTCCGCCAGCAAGCTGCTCTGCTTCCAGGGTTGCCTGTTTAAAATGACTTTTCTCATAGCCTGTTAGCGGATTGGAAGTGACAAAAGCATAAAGAGGCCATGTTTTACCAACTCTATTTGAGGCAATCTCTATGTTTTGAGATAGTGTATCTAATTTCATATACTTACTTTTTATAGTAATGAATGGTTTTTTTATAAGGCTGTGATAAGTTCAATAACTTGACGTATAGCCAAGGTGATTTAGTATGCCATCCTAGCTTCATGATGAAAAACCCAATCATAAAAATGATTCCAAAAACAATGTGGAGCGTGTCGAGGCTTTGTGGGACTTGAATCATTGGCATGTCCGACATCAAAAGCGTAACCCCGTTGAAAAGGAGTGCGTAAACACCAATACCTAGGATAAACAAAACAGATGAAGTTACTAGTTTTTGTACGTTGGAAAGATTTCGGGCTTTTACAATATTATAAGTGGCCTGTCCAACTGTAATAGCAACAATGAGAGTAAGAAAGATACTACTATCGGTAAGAGAAGTTTTACCAGTGAGGTAGGCGAATAAAACCGCGCCAAAAACTCCAAATATAAATGCAATTATCGCTTGTGAAAACGTGATATTAATTTTTGAAGGTTGGCCTGGTGTACTCTGTTTGATTTGCTCACCAGAGGATAAGAAGAGGTAAGCCTTATAGAAACCATGCAAAATTAAGTGAGCCACCGCAGCATTAAAAAAACCGAGACCGCACTGCATGATCATAAACCCCATTTGGGCTATGGTGGAGCAGGCGAGTTTGTGTTTTACATTGACTTGTATAAGCTTTTGAAACTGGGCTACTATAGCAGTTATGCCGCCCACGATAAATAAAATCCAAAGTGTATTGGAAATAAGGAGTAAGGGAGCAAATAAGGTGAGCAATAAGCCAGACCCGTTTACAAAGCCAGCGTGCATTAGAGCTGAAGCAGGAGTAGGCGAAGTCATTGCCGATAGTAACCACTTGTGAAATGGGAAAATGGCAGACTGTACAATAGCAGCAACTATGATAAGTAGGGAGGAAAGGATTAAGATGGTATTCTCTGTCTCAAAATTGGTTAAAAGTCCCGATAAGGTGAACTGTTGACTCTCATAACTTAGGAGGAGCACACCTAACGATAAAAATAAGAACCCTGAAATGAAGTACATTAAAGAAAATTTTTCTGCCTGCTTGGCCTCGACCCAACTTGTATTGACTCCTATCAACTTTGCCATCAAAAAGCCCATACTCAACCAAGAGAAAAGGAGAGCAACGATATGATTGGAAGCCACAAATAGCATTACAGATAAAGTAAATCCAAAACTTAAAATAGTGAAGCGCTTTTGAAACCTAAAGCCAGTGAGGTAATTTTTAGAATAACTACTTACTATAGAGCTAAAGAACAATACGGTAGTCCAAATGAGAAGTGTGAAATTATTGACTCTAAAAATTTCTCCGTATTCCCAGACAGGGGAAAACAGTTGATAATAAATTAAGGTTAAAATGCAGACCACCAGTAGGGTCCAATGTGTTGGTGAGGAGATTTTAGAAATAAGTGGTATGACTTGGGTATGGTGCTTTGTCTGTTTATCGTTTGTGGATAGAGTATGACTTTCCATGTTATAGGTTTAGTTTGTAAAATTTAAATCAAGATAAGCTTTTCAGCTTAATCTACAGGTTTAATGTTTAATATACTATGGATCTTGAGCTTCTTACCTTGTTTTTTTAAGTCTGAAATGTATTGGTTGATGGCCTTTTTCTCTTTTTCCAGTTCACTAATTCTGTTGAGGTAAGGTTTTGGATCGTTATTATGATCTTGTTCCCAATGCTGTAAGTTTTCAATTTTATGGTAGTTGATTTTTTGATCGATTAGAGCATTGAGCAGATCAGAGGCTTGCATAGGACTAAACTCGCCGTCTACTAACTTTATTTTTTTGTCTTTGAAAGTGAGTTCTCGATCCGATTTCATTGCTGACTTTGATTTTGATTAGTGGTGCAAATATTATATTTTTGATTCATAAATTATAATATATATATTTTATGCATAAATTAAAATAATTTATGAATTACACCTTACATCAGCTAGTTATTTTTTCTGAAATAGCCGATAGCAAAAGTATTACAAGAACAGCTGAAAAACTTCACCTCACTCAACCTGCGGTATCCATCCAACTTAGAAATTTTCAAGATCAATTTTCAATTCCATTAACCGAAATTGTAGGCAGACAACTCTTCGTTACAGATTTTGGGACTGAAATTGCTGAAGCAGCAAAGAAAATTCTTGAAGAAGTAGATGCGATCAACTACAAATCCAATGCTTACAAAGGGGAATTATCTGGAAGGATCAAAATTTCGATAGCCTCGACAGGTAAATACGTGATGCCTTTTT
Organism: uncultured Mesohalobacter sp.; assembly: GCA_964577705.1. Classification (GTDB taxonomy): domain Bacteria; phylum Bacteroidota; class Bacteroidia; order Flavobacteriales; family Flavobacteriaceae; genus Psychroflexus. Next base: position 2,381 of record CAZOAD010000028.1, on the reverse strand, counting down.
TTCTCTCAGATTTCATGAACAAACATATGGGAGTAGATCTCATTATGGATGTGACCAATAAGACCAAGGTTGTAAGAAGTATGGAGAAAAATGAAGTGGACTTTGCCTTAATATCTGTCCTTCCCAAAAAACTGAAAGTGAGTAGCCTTGAGCTGATGAAAAATCAACTTTTTCTTGTTGGTGGCCCTCAATTAACTAAGAAGCAACTTGCCCAAAAGCAAGACTTACTCACTCAGCTCCCGCTCATATTAAGGGAAGAAGGTTCTGCGACGAGGAAAGCTATGGAAACGTTTATATCCAAAAATAGTTTTCAAGTGAAGAAGAAAATGGAATTGACTTCCAATGAAGCTGTAAAACAGGCAGTCATGGCTGGTTTGGGAATTTCTATTATGCCGCTGATCGGGATTAAAAATGAACTCCAAGAAAAAGATGTTCAGATTATACCTGTAGATGACTTACCTATTTCAACCTTATGGCAAGTCGTATGGTTAAAATCAAAAAACTTAACCCCAGTAGCTAAAGCCTTCTTGGACTATTTAGAACTTGAAAAAGAAAAAATTATTGAAAAGCATTTTTCATGGATTGATGCTTATAATTAACTTGTTAGTTACTATTAAATTACAAAAGATCACATAATTGCTTTGTGAAACTAATTCAATAATGTTTAGTGCCTAGTTTTCAATCCAATCGATTGCATTCTGAATTAGATCTTCATCAGCTAAATCCTCATCAGGCTCAACTTTATTTCCAAATTTATTTTTGTTTCTATCGGCTAAAACTGCGGTTGTTAAATTGAATACAGCGCCATCACTTAGTGTGAATCTTGCGTTGGAAGTGGATATGCCACAGGTAGAAGATCCAAAACTTCTTGTATTTTCTCTTCCTATAAAACTTATCGCTATAACTTCTCCAGAACTAGCGATACCATCGTCAAGTAATACAGCCACTTTTGGATTTTCAGAACTTAGCGTATAAAAATCATCTAATTGTGTTACAGGATTCTCATTTAAAAGAGAGGCACCATTTTGATAGCTCCAGGAATTTTCAACTTCATCAGCATCTATAAAATAACCAGCAATACCTTCACCTAATACAGGGCCTACCCCGGCTAACATAGGCCACATGTTTCCTCCACCATTTCCCCTCAGGTCTATGATCCAGCCTTGGGTATTTGAATTATCCTGACTTTTGATCTGGTTTTGAATATCCTGTGCATAAGAAATGGCATCCGAACTATTCGCAGAGCCTGAAAAGGAATTTACTCTCACATACCCAACAGTCTCAGGCGTGGAAACTTCACCAATACTTTGGGAACCACAACGTATTGAGCCTTCAAATAAGTTGGTTCCATCTGCTCCTCTATAAGAACTATGGTTGTCTTCAAGCAAACGTAAAGCTCTACGGATGGCCGGATAGGTATCTTCTATGCTTTGCGCATTTCCAGCCCTTTCAAAAACTTGTTGTCTAAAGCTGGACCATTCAATTGCATTTTTATTGATGGAATTGGTTTCCATCAGGTCTAAAATTTCGTTTAAGTAGTCTTCTGCAGTATCAGAAATTCTGTCTGGGGAGGTTGTTCCATTGGTATCATCATCACTACAAGAAATAAAAGTAAAAATGAGTAAAGTGAATAAAGTAAATTTAAATTTCATAATATAAAATTTTAATAATAGGATTAGTTTTTATAAAATTACTCCTAAATTTTTAAAAGAAAAAACAAGAGCTTAATTACTGTAAGACCATGGGTATGAAAATTAAAATAATGAAAATGTTTTTAATAAATGAATTTTCCACAATAATATAGAATCATTGAAGGTTAAAAACCAGCATTTTATTTCTAAATTGTCATTATCTGTATTGATTGACAACAATAATAATTAGAAAATTAACCAGCTTAAGTGAACTCAAGAAAAGAATAGGATGCTGGAACATGATGGAAGTTTACAATCCAAAAAAAACCTGCTAGAAGAGTTTAATCAATGTTTTAGAAAGCTCTTCAAAATCTGAACAAGTCAGACTTGGCTCTATTTGATTTGGATACCACAGTTTTCCTGGTCTTTTTATAAATGCGGTTTGCATTCCTTTCTGTTGAGCCCCGGCAATATCCCAGGCATGTGCGGCCACCAACATCGCCTGTTTTGCTTCTTCCTTTTCCTTTGCTAAGACGTAATGATAGGTGTCTGGATGGGGTTTAAATTTTTGGACAGCTTCCACACTGTAAAGCGCGTCAAATACAGAGTCTAATCCAGAAAATTCCATTTGTTGTTTTAAGGTTGCTGAACCTCCATTAGTGAGTGCGACTAGTCTGAATCCATTTTCTTTTAACCCTGCCAAGCTTTTCAAAACCTCTGGATGTGGTTTGAGTTTAGTCATTAAAGAAA
>CAZOAD010000027.1:27779-34592 GCA_964577705.1 uncultured Mesohalobacter sp. | reverse complement strand
AAAATGCAAGACGACTGGGAGACTTGTTCAGAAGCGAATTGAATAAATTTATAGAAAATCACAACATTGTCAAACTCGTAAGAGGTAGAGGTTTGCTAAATGCGATTGTCATCAACGATTCTGAAGACAGCTCAACCGCCTGGGACATTTGTGTGGCTCTAAAGGAAAACGGGCTACTAGCCAAACCCACTCACGGAAACATTATTCGTTTTGCCCCTCCACTAGTGATTACAGAGGAAGAGCTAATGGACTGTGTGGACATCATCACGACGACTTTAAAGAAGTTTGAAAAGTAAAAAATATAATGAACTAAACAGAAAACCTCAATCCACTGATTGAGGTTTTTTGGTTTTAATCTCTGTTATCTATTTGATATTGCCTTCTCATCCGTTCCTTTTCTTTTTGGCGTCTTTCTTTTTCTTCCAGGTAGAGGTCTCTTTCATTATCGTCTTCAAAAAGATATTCATCAGCATCGTGCATATCTATTCTATACGAGACACCTATCCCGGCTCTCCAGCGTTCCGGAGAATCTTTGAAATTAACCAAGCCGGAAATATCGACTTGTAAGTCTTTATTGACTAGGAAGGCTACGCCGCCTCTTACAATTTCATCACTATAAAGATCGCTGATTAAGGTTTGAAATTCAGCAAAAATCCCAGTTCTAGCGTAAATGGAGTGTGTCAAGGTGAAAATTCCAGCGTAAGTTGGGAAGTCGGTTGTGGGTTTATCTACTATAAAATTTGACACCAAAACCCATTTGCCTCCTGCGAAATTGTTTTGAGTGAGGATAGCAGCTTTTGGAGAAACATTAGGTTCTCCAGAAAACTTAAATGGATTGTCGCCAAACAAAACGTTTGCTCCAGCATATACAGATACAGCGGGGATCAAATCCTCCCATTGGGGCCGGTTATTTTTTTTCCAGCTGTAAAGATTTGGACCGTCTTTTTCTCGCTGAATAAACGGATCATAAATAAGGTACTTGGCACCAATGGTGTTCCTTTGGAAATTGCTAAAGTTACTGGTAGATACAGTTCCTGCTCTCTGAAGACTTTCTTCTGCTCTGGCAAATGTCCCATCTACAATAATTTCCAATTGCTCCATAAACAAACCATACCTTAATTGGTATTGAAAGTCAACTTGTGTGCGGTCTGGAATTAGCGGGAAAGCATGGTTATCTTCACCGTAAGCTATTCCAGTTTCAAACTGAAGAACATTTGTCCCTACACTGTAGGCGCCAAAAGATTCACCAGGTCTATTGGAATTAATCATGTCGGTATACTGAGCTTGTAGGCCTAGACAAGCAAATAAAAATAAGCCAAAAAGCTTTATGTTCATAAGTCAAGTTTGTAATTCAAATATAAATTAAAATCCGATTTTTTTAGTCCTTATACCACTTTGCTGTAAAGTATTGGTATTTTTGTAAATCAAATTTACGCTATGGTATTTCTGAAGACAATATTAATCATACTTTTAGTTTATTTTGGAATAAAACTTATGGCCAAGTATTTTGGTCCTTTGCTTTTAAAATACATATTCAAAAAAGTACAAAGGACTATGGAAGATAAGTTCAACGCTCCTCCCCAAGATGCAAGACAAAATACTAGCAAATCTTCAAAAACCTTTAAAAGCAAGACAAAAGACAACAAGGTAGGAGAGTACGTAGATTATGAAGAAATTGACTAACTTTCCCGTTTTTCCAAACTAAATTTCACCAATGAAGTCCACTTTTAAAAACTCCTGGAAGCACCTTCTTATTCTACTTCTTTTTGTTATTGCCGCTCTAGCATTCTTTTATCCTGTTTTGAAAGGCAAAACCATTTACCAGAGCGATATTGTTCAATATACAGGAATGGCGAAAGCTCAAAATGACTTTAGAGCAGAAAATAACCAGGAACCTTATTGGACCAATTCTGCTTTTGGTGGTATGCCTACGTATCAGCTGGGGGCTAACTATCCTTACAATTTTATAAAAGAAATCGATAGGAAACTTCGTTTCCTTCCACGACCTGCAGACTATTTATTCCTTTATTTCGTCGGGATTTATATCCTGTTTTTATGTTTTAAGGTCAATTATAAGTTGGCTTTTTTAGGGGCGCTAGCTTTTGGATTTTCTACCTATCTCATTATCATTCTTGGTGTTGGGCATAATGCCAAAGCCCATGCCATCGCTTATTTTCCTCTTGTGATTGGGGGTATGGTACTGGTTTACAGGCAAAATCTGTTTTGGGGAAATGTGTTATTTTGTGTGGGACTTGCCTTCGAGCTGATGGCCAACCACTTCCAGATGACCTATTACTTGATGTTGTTATGCTTGGTTATGGTGATTGTGAATGCTGTACATGCTTACCAAAAAGATACTTTTAAGCATTTTGTTAAGGCATCTTTGAGTTTTATTCCTGCCATTATTTTAGCTATTTTGCTCAACATTACCAATCTTTTGGCGACTCAGGAATATGCAGATTATAGTACAAGAGGGGATACTGGTCTAACTATCGAACCTAATGGGAGTGAAAAGGTAAAATCTGGCTTGGATTATGATTATATTACAGAATACAGCTACGGAGTTTTGGAAACCTTCAATTTGTTTATCCCCAGGTTTATGGGAGGTTCTAGCAGCGAATCTCTGGGTAAAAATGCAGAAGTTTATAAAGAAATCATTCAGCTTGGAGCATCACCTGCCCAAGCTCTGCAGTTTAGTGAAAATTTACCGACCTATTGGGGCGACCAAACCTTTATTGGAGCTCCTGCATATATAGGGGCAAGTGTTATTTTCCTTTTTGTATTGGCTTTATTTTTGACCAAAGGCACAACCAAATGGTGGTTGGTTGCCGGCTCCATTTTGGCTTTGTTACTTTCTTGGGGTGATAATTTTTCTTTGCTCACAAAGTTTTTTGTCAACTACATTCCGTTTTACGACAAATTTAGAGCTGTATCATCTATCCAAGTGCTTATCGAATTTTGCCTGCCCATTCTCGCTATTTTAGGAATTTCAAAACTTCTAAACTCCGAAATTTCTAAGCAAGAGAAATGGAAAGCACTTAAAAAATCCGTTTTTATTGTTGGCGGAATTTGTCTATTCTTTTTGTTACCTAAATCTCTTATTTCAACAGTATTTTCTGCAATAGATACTTTATTATCATCTATTTTTAATTTAAAATTTAATTTAAAATTTGATTTTAGTGGCGCTAATGATGCCACTTTTTTACAAAATTACGGTGCCAAATTCGTTAGAGCACTCAAAGAAGACAGAAAGGCCATGTTCACTGCAGACACTATTAGGTCCATAGTATTTGTCTTACTCATAGCGGGTGCTATTTATTTATACCTAAAAGAAAAAGTTAGAAAAACACTGTTTATAGGACTTATCGGCGTCCTTATTTTGATAGATTTAATTGGTGTGAATTCGCGGTATGTGAATGAAGATGATTTCGTAGCGGCTTCTGTCATGGAAAAACCCTTTCAAGCCAATCAAGCAGATCTTGACATCCAGAAAGATAAGTCGCACTTCAGAGTCTATGATTTGACTTCCAATCCATTGAATTCGGCAAGAGCCTCCTACTTTCATAAATCGATTGGCGGATATCATGCGGCAAAGCCAGGAAGAATGCAAGAATTATTCGATTTTTATATTTACGAAGGCAAGCAAAGCATCTTAAACATGCTCAACGTCAAGTATTTTATTTTTGATAACGAAGGACAACCCACTCCGCAGGTAAATCCAGATCATTTGGGCAATGCTTGGTTTGTCAATGAATTGATTACAGTAGAAAATGCTAATGAAGCTATCTTGGCATTAGATACCATCAACCCCAATACAACAGCCATTGTAGAACGCAATCAATTTGACTATTCCAACAAAACTTACGACGTCAAGTTTTCAGACGAAATTGAATTGACTTCTTATCAAGAAAATGAATTAGTGTATTCTTATAATTCTGAAAATGAAAGCCTTGCTTTATTTTCGGAGCTATATTATCCTAAAGGTTGGAAAGTAACAGTCGATGGAGAAGAAGTCGAGCACTTTAGAGCGAATTATGTGTTAAGAGCTCTAGAGCTGCCTGCTGGAAGTCATCAGATTAAGTTTTCTTTCGAACCAGAAGTTGTAAGTTTTGGAGGAAAGATCACCTTGGCTAGTTTTATTCTTTTATCACTTATTATCCTCGGAGGACTAGCCTACACCATAAAGCGTAAGCAAAATTAGAAGATGAAAAAAGTCTTGATTATTACTTACTACTGGCCACCAGCTGGAGGTCCTGGAGTGCAGCGCTGGCTTCAATTTACTAAGTACATGCCCGATTTTGGTTATGAACCTGTCGTTTATAGACCTAAAAATCCTAGTTATCCAATAAAAGACTCTTCTTTGGAAGTAAGTCCAGGGGTGAAAGAAATTGAGAAGTCAATTTTTGAACCTTACGCTTTTGCAGAAGTACTTTCAAAATCAGATTCTAAAACCATTAGTAGTGGCATCATTAAATCCAGGAAGAAGCAATCCTGGAAAGAACGGTTGATGCTATACATCAGAGGGAATTTTTTTATTCCAGATGCCAGAGTATTTTGGGTAAAACCCTCCATTTCTTTTTTGAAAGACTATATACTTAAGCATGATATACAAACTGTTATCACGACTGGACCTCCGCATAGTTTACACCTTATTGGTTTAGGCTTGAAGAACAACGATTCCCAATTACAATGGATTGCAGACTTTAGGGATCCGTGGACAACGATTGGTTACCACTCCGCTTTAAAACTTACCCAAAAATCCAGGCAAAGGCACCTCACATTAGAGAAAGACGTATTAAATTCCGCAGACCAGCTTGTAGTTACAAGTTTTAAAACCAAAGCTGAATTTGAAAAAAAAACGAATACACCCATAGAGGTAATTACCAACGGTTACGGAGAATTATCTGTGGACGCTGTCTTAAGTGAAAACTTTACGGTTTCTCATATCGGTTCTTTACTCAACGATAGAAACCCAAAGATACTTTGGCAAGTGCTGGCAGAATTGATTGAAGAAAATCCAGTCTTTAAAGATTTCTTTGAGCTGAAGCTCGTTGGAAAAATCAGTGAAAGTGTCTTGGAATCTGCTTATGAGGCTGGACTTAAAAAATATGTGAGCGTCATAGGCTATCTTGATCACAAGGATGCAGTGGAGAGTCAGAGAAGTTCACAATTGCTGTTGCTCATCGAAATTGATAAGCCAGAAACTCAAGGAATTATTCCGGGTAAACTATTTGAATACCTGGCCTCCAAACGACCTATTTTAGCCATTGGCCCTGAAGATTGGGATGTTGCTCAACTCATTTCAGAAACCAACTCTGGAGATTGTTTTACCTATAGTGAAAAAACACGATTAAAGTCATATATTGAGAAGTCTTTCAAGGCTTTTCTCAATGGAAAATTGAAGGCCAATACCAAAAATATAGAACACTATAGCCGTAGGAATCTGACTCAAAAGTTAACACAACTCATCAAGTAGTTTCATGGGAATCGTCGCCAAGCAATCCTTAAACAACCTTATATCCACCTATTTAGGTTTTGGAATTGGCGCGCTTAATGTTTTGTTTTTATATCCAAAATTTCTCACTGCAGAATACTACGGACTCGTATCATTTTTACTATCTGCAGGAAATTTATTCTGGCCATTTATGGCATTGGGCGTCCACAATACGATTGTAAAATTCTATACGAGTTACCAAAACAAGCTAGACACGGATAAGTTACTCAACTTCGCGCTTTTTTTACCACTTTTACTTGGACTTTTGATTGGGATAGTTGGTTACATTTTTTACGATTTATTGCTCAACTATTTTGAAGGAGAAAACGATCTGGTCCAGCCTTACATTTGGGGAATTTTCGTTATAGCCCTTGCAACTGCCTATTTTGAAGTTTTTTTCGCCTGGGCTAAGGTCCAGTTTAAAAGTGTGTTTGGGACCATCATGCGCGAACTTTTTCATAGGTTGGCCATCACTATGCTGTTGATTTTTCTATATGCTGAATTGATTAGTGTTCACCTGTTTATTTACCTTCTCATTGGAGTTTTTGTCTTGAGAGCAGTGGTGATGCTGGGTTATGCGATAAACTTGTATACGCCTCGATTTAGCTTTCAACTTCCTCCAAGACTAAAGGATTTACTGAATTATTCACTGCTTATCTTTATAGCAGGTACCGTAGCCGTAGCCTTATTTGATTTGGATAAAGTGATGATAGAATACTTTATGCCTATAGAAAATGTATCCATATATGGTATTGCCATTTATATAGCTACGGTCATCGCCGTGCCCTCCAAAGCTATGCATCAAATTACCAATCCAATTACGGCAAAATACCTCAATCACGGTGAAAATGATTTGCTTAAGGATCTCTATATAAGAAGCTCCAACACCCTTTTTGTGATTAGTGGCTTTGTGTTTACACTTATCGTTACCAATGTCAATCAGTTGTATGAAATTATACCAGAAGAGTATAGAGTAGGAGTCAGCATTGTGTTTTTAATCAGTTTAGTGAAGCTGACCGATAATATTTTGGGAAATAACAACAGCATCATTTTTAATTCCAAGTACTATAAAACAGTGCTTATGGCTGGGGTTGTTTTAGTAGGAGTAGCTTTTGCTCTTAACCTTTGGTTGATTCCTGTTTATGGAATTTACGGCGCAGCTTATGCTACCTTTATTAGTTTTCTAGCCTACAATATTTTTAAATTACTTTTTGTAAGAATCACATTTGGTATTCATCCCTTCAATCAGTTCATCGATTTCCGCAATAGCCGACTGTTTGGTTTTTCTCCAAGGTAAGTAAAAAATCTTTCTGGTGAAG
>CAZOAD010000027.1:0-27769 GCA_964577705.1 uncultured Mesohalobacter sp. | reverse complement strand
TTGGAATTCACCCTTTTAATAGAAAGAGCTTTTTTATCTTTTTGATGATTTCAGTCTTGACAGGTAGTTTCTATTTCTGGGATTTTTCTACTGATTTTGCTTTGATGAATATAATCTTCAAATCTGTAATTATTAGTACTATCTATTTTATTATCAGTTTGAAAGGAGGTTTATCAAAAGACCTAACGGATTTATATTTAAAAGTGATTCAAAAGGAAACTCCTTAGTCTTTAAACCAAGGAGTGATGTAGTTCATTTTCAACTAATTAGTATTTAAAGTATCAAACTTTAGGCCTTAAAAATTGACCCGTAAACGAAGCTTCAATTTTAGAAACTTCCTCAGGAGTGCCTTCAGCTACAAGATGACCACCGTTTACGCCGCCACTAGGGCCTAGATCAATAACGTGATCTGCACACTTGATGAGATCAATATTATGTTCAATCACAATAACACTGTGGCCGTTTTCAATCAAAGCTTCAAAGGATTTCAATAATTTACTAATGTCGTGAAAATGCAAACCTGTGGTAGGCTCATCAAAAATAAACAAAGTTTTATCGGCGTTTTTTCCTTTGGTTAAAAAAGAAGCTAGCTTGATACGTTGCGCTTCACCACCAGAAAGGGTTGAGGAGCTTTGACCTAAAGTCACATAACCAAGACCAACGCTTTGTAAAGCTTCTAGTTTGTTGGAGATCTTGGTTTCATTGTGGGAAGAAAAGAATTCCATTGCATCATCTATCGTCATAGATAAGATATCATCAATGTTTTTACCTTCAAATTGCACATCCAACACTTGTTGCTTAAAGCGTTTTCCATGACAAGCTTCACACTCCAGATGCACATCGGCCATAAATTGCATCTCGATCGTCACTTCACCTTCACCTTCGCAAGTATCACAACGTCCTCCTTCCACATTAAAACTGAAGTGTTTGGGTTTGAAATTTCTGATTTTGGAAAGCTTCTGCTTTGCAAATAAATTTCGAATATCGTCGTAAGCTTTGATGTAGGTCACAGGATTGGATCTCGAGGATCTCCCAATTGGATTCTGATCTACATATTCTACATGCTTGATGTGTTTGAAGTTTCCATCAATACCATCAAATTGTCCAGCTTTAGTTCCGTAACCACCATTATGTTTTATCATGGCTGGATAGAGAATTTTCTTTACCAACGTGCTTTTTCCACTACCAGAAACGCCTGTAATGGCTACAAAGCTATCTAATGGAACCTTTACAGTTAGGTTTTTGAGATTATTTTCTCGAGCTCCTTTCAATTCAATATAAGACTTGGAAGTACGTCTTTCTTTGGGAACTTCTATGTTCATCTTACCGTTGAGGTATTGTGAAGTTAAAGATTTGGCTTTTAAGATTTGTTTGTAAGTACCTTCAGCCACCAGGTCTCCTCCGTGGGTTCCGGCTTCTGGACCAATATCGATGATATAATCTGCTGCTTTCATGATGTCTTCATCATGCTCCACAACAATGACTGTATTCCCAAGATCCCGAAGGTCTTTCAAAACTTCAATTAAGCGTTCGTTGTCTTTGGAATGTAAACCAATTGAAGGTTCGTCTAGAATATACATGGAACCTACAAGGCTACTACCAAGTGAAGTTGCGAGGTTGATCCGTTGCGATTCACCACCAGAAAGCGTATTGGACTTTCTATTCAAAGTGAGGTAGGTCAAACCTACATCCATAAGGAATTTAAGTCTGCTGTTAACTTCCTTCAGAAGACGCTTACCAATTTTTTCGTCATGCGCATCTAACTTCAGTTTTTGAAAAAAGGAACTAACTTCGTCAATGGGTAAGTCCACCAGTTGAGTGATGTCGATATCATTGATTTTAACATAGGTCGCTTCCTTTTTCAATCGTCGGCCTTTGCATTTTGGACACCGTGTTCGTCCTCGATATCTGGAAAGCAAGACTCTATTCTGAATTTTGTAAGCTTTAGATTTTACGGTTTCAAAAAATTCGTTGACTCCAGTTACATACTGATTTCCATTCCAGATGATATTTTTTTCATTTTCAGTCAATTCAAAATAAGGGGTGTGGACTGGAAAATCAAACTTATGCGCGTATCTAATGAATTCCTTTTTGTACCAACCTAAGGTGTCTCCGCTCCAGGGGGCAATAGCTCCTTCATAAACGCTAAGACCTGTATTAGGAATCACCAGGGCTTCATCAATGTCTATAATATCTCCATAGCCTTCACATTTTGGACAAGCACCCAGAGGATTATTGAAACTGAACAAATGCACATTGGGTTCAGTAAACAACATACCGTCTAATTCAAATTTATTGTTGAAATTGGTTATTTTTCCAGAAGAAACGTCCTCGATATTGAGTTCGCCTTTTCCTTCAAAAAATGCATTTTGAATAGAATCTGCAAGTCTGTTGTAAAAATCTTCATCGTCTTTGACCACAATTCTATCAACCACGATTGAAAGCTCACTTTTCTTAGAAATTTTCAGTTCTTGAGCTTCACTGATTTTCAAAACTTTGTCGTCAATTTTTATTCTACTAAATCCTTGTTGCTGAAGTATTTTTATTTTCTCTTCAACCGTGCGCTTGTTTTCCAAAGCAATAGGAGCGAGGAGGAGTAGTTTCTGTTTTTCATCTTGAGACTTGATAAAGTCAACCACATCGGTTACTGTATGCTTTTTGACTTCTTGGCCAGAAATTGGAGAAATAGTTTTACCTATTCTTGCATAAAGCAATTTCAAATAATCGTAAATTTCTGTAGAAGTCCCTACAGTAGATCTCGGATTGGTAGAATTGACTTTTTGCTCAATAGCAATGGCAGGTGCAATGCCTTTAATGTAGTCAACTTTAGGTTTGTCGAGTCTGCCAAGAAATTGTCTGGCGTAAGCAGAAAGACTTTCTACATAGCGTCTTTGACCTTCTGCGTAAAGCGTATCGAAAGCCAGGCTCGACTTTCCAGAGCCAGATAGGCCTGTGATAACAACTAATTTATTTCTCGGAATAACAACATCAATATTTTTTAAATTGTGGAGTTTGGCTCCTTTAATAATGATGAATTCTTTGGGGTCGATTTTATCTAAATCTGTTTGCTTCATAAATTTATGGAATGCTGCAAATATAAAGATTTGCTAAGCTATATCAGTGTTATACACTGATTCATAATATGTTAAAATTATTAACGAGTTGTGGTGGGTTAACTTATATTTATATATTAGCCAGATAATTATAAGCCTATACAACACTTTTACTTAAAATAATTTAATAACAAAAACCACTTTTATTGAGTTGGTTTTACTTAAGTAAAGGATATATGAATAGGACTTCCATCTCTTCAGAGGCTTTTTTGGTAAAGCAATACATTTCAGGTGATGAGCGATCACTTTCAATTTTAATCAATAGACATCAACAAAAGATTTTTAGTTTTATATTTTCCAAGGTTTATGATAAAGACTTAGCGGAAGATATCTTTCAGGACACCTTTATCAAAGTGATAAGGACTTTGAAACGGGGCAAATATAATGAAGAAGGAAAATTTTTACCATGGGTGATGAGAATTGCACATAATCTTGTCATCGATCATTTCAGAAAAAGCAACAGGATGCCTAAATTTGAAGGTAAAGGAGATTTTGATATTCTGGACTTTATGACAGATGGCGATCTCAATGCAGAGCGTCAAATTATAAAAGATCAAATAGATACAGACCTTCATGAACTCATCAAGGAACTACCTCAAGATCAGCTTGAAGTATTGGAAATGAGAATTTTCAAGGAAATGAGCTTCAAAGAAATTGCGTTCAAAACGGATGTTAGTATTAATACAGCTTTAGGAAGAATGCGCTATGCATTGATTAACCTAAGAAAGATTATAGAAAAGCATCAGGTAGTTTTGACGAATTAGGGAAGGCAATAATTCGATTTTAATTCCGTTTTCGTAACATATAAAAACAACATATATGGCGAAAATTTACTTAAATGAAGTCTCCCAATCCACTTCAAGACCAATGAAACCTTCAACAAGAACCATTAAGGCTATTTTAGATTTTTCTAAAGCTTTGACTGTCATCACTTATGAAAATATGCAATTCGACAGTATTCAGAACTAAATTATTAACCTTTACAGATAAGCTTCCTTACTTCGATTTGGAAGCTTTTTTATTTTTGTAGGCCTTGATTACAGACTTTCTACCGATAGTTTTGGTGATAAGGTCTTTGTCAAGATCCCAGCCTCTGGCCGGAGAATATTCCCTTCCATACCAAATGATCTGTAAATGAAGGTCATTCCATACTTCTTTTGGGAACAGTCGCTTAGCATCCTTTTCTGTTTGTTGGACATTCTTACCAGTCGTTAGATTCCAGCGATACATTAATCTGTGAATGTGGGTATCCACCGGGAATGTTGGAACTCCAAAGGCTTGAGCTAAGACTACAGATGCAGTTTTATGACCAACGGCTGGAAGTTCTTCCAAAGCTTCCATGTTATTTGGAACCTCTCCTTTGTATCTGTCTATTAAAATATGAGAGAGACCGTAAATCCCTTTGGACTTCATCGGAGAAAGTCCAACGGGCTTGATAATCTCACGGATCTGATCTGGAGTCATCTTGATCATGTCCCAGGGATTGTCTGCTCTTTCAAAAAGTAAAGGCGTAATTTGGTTGACTTTTACATCTGTGCTTTGGGCCGAAAGTAAAACGGCAATAAGTAAAGTGTAGGGATCTTTATGATCTAGAGGAACTGGTATTGTAGGATAGAGCTCCTTTAACGTATTTATAACGAAATCTACTTTTTCAGATTTTTTCATTTGCTTTACTTTTAAACAAAAATAGGAATTATGACAACATTACAAGCTGGGGATAAAGCTCCAAATTTTGAAGCTAAAGACCAAGATGGAAACGTACATACACTCAAAGATTATGAGGGAAAAAAATTAGTGGTTTTCTTCTACCCAAAAGCAAGTACACCAGGTTGTACAGCAGAAGCCTGTAACTTGAGGGACAACTGGAAAGCTTTGCAAGCACAAGGATATCATATTCTTGGCGTGAGTGCAGACTCTGCTAAACGTCAACAAAATTTTAAGTCCAAATATGAACTTCCATTTCCCTTACTGGCAGATGAAGATAAAGAGGTGATTGAAGCTTTTGGTGTATGGGGTCCAAAGAAATTCATGGGAAAAGAATATGATGGGATTCATAGAACCACATTTATCATTGATGAGAAGGGAATGCTGGAAGATGTGATTACCAAAGTAAAAACAAAAGCTCACGCGGAACAAATTCTTTAATTCACCAAGAATTAATGTAATTTGGTTTCATGAAATGGGAGCAGGCTATACAGGATTTTACCTACTATCTTAAAATAGAGAGAGGTCTGGCCGATAATACCATTCAGAATTATCGGTTAGATATCCTTAAACTTACCAACTATCTTTCTGATTTTGAACAGAATATTTCACCTATAGCCATAGCCGAAGAAGATATTCAAGCGTTTATTTACAACATTTCAAAACTCTTAAATGAAAGGTCTCAGGCAAGATTAATTTCAGGGTTGAAAAGCTTTTTTGACTATCTCATTTTTGAAGATTACAGAAAAACCAATCCTTTAGAGTTAATTGAATCTCCTCGCTTGGGACGACAACTCCCGGATACACTTTCTACAAAAGAAATAGACCAGCTCATCAATGCGATAGACTTGTCTCATCCTCAGGGTCAACGAAACAAAGCCATCATAGAGACGCTTTACGGCTGCGGACTCCGCGTGAGTGAATTAACAAACTTGAAAATTTCTCATCTTCATTTTGAAGAAGGCTTTATAAAAGTGGTTGGAAAAGGGAATAAAGAACGATTAGTTCCTGTTAACGATTATACCCAAAAGTTTATTGAAATTTATAAAGATGAGGTGAGAATTCATCAGGAACCTAAATCTGAGTTTAAAGATATTTTGTTTTTAAACCGAAGAGGCGCTCAGTTAACGAGGGCTATGATTTTTACTATCGTCAAACAACTAGCCAAAGAGGCACATATTCAGAAAAATATTAGCCCACATACCTTTAGGCATTCTTTTGCGACACATCTTTTGGAAAATGGAGCTAACTTAAGGGTGATTCAGCAAATGCTGGGTCACGAAAGCATCACCACTACAGAAATCTATATGCATCTGGATAAAACACATCTAAGGTCTGTTTTGGAGCAGTTTCACCCTAGAGCATAATTTACATTTCCATTTGGTTCAACTGCTTGTAATTTCTGTACAATCTTTTGGTTAATATTCCGTAGAGAACTCGGTAGAATAGAAGCAAAAACCCAATAATGATGAAAAGTAAGAATGCCATAACTCCAGAAATGATCCAAAACTCATTCGTATTTAATGTGGCTTGATGAGATATGACTTCTGCGGAAGCTAAAATAAAGCAAACAGCAAAGAAAATTATATTGTATCTAACGTAGTACTTTACGGTTTGTCTTGTTTTTATAATTTGTCTCATCAATTGTCTTGCAGAGTCAGTGACTTGAATGCGCAAATAATTTTTGAAAAATAAATAGATAAAACCTACAAGTATAATGTAATTGGCTACCGTTGAGATTCTTATAAACCAATAAAGGGATTTACTTTTAATCATAGTGAGGTATTCGTCTGAAGAACTTAAAAGCTCAACGGCTATCCAGAACGCAAACTCCAGGACACTTATAATAAATATCCACCTGACACTAGAAGATGATTTTTTATGCAGCATAGGCACAAGTTCATCTTGGGTATATTTTGGCAAATCTTGATTTCGTTTTTGCCAATCTTTTTTGATAAGGTCTAATTCATCCATACTCAAGGATTCAAAATGGTTTTTAGCTTCGTTTTCACTCTATTCATTTTCACTCTTGCATTGACCTCAGAAATTCCTAAAGCTTCAGAAATTTCGGCATAAGGTTTATCTTCCAGGTAGAGAAGGACTAAAGCTTTGTCAATATCATTTAATTCTTTTATCGCAGAATACATTAGCTTTAAATTATCATCTAAAGTGCTGTCGTAACCTTCAGCAGAAATTTTAAAATCAAAATTCTCCCACGGCAAAGTCTGGACTCCTCTTTTTTTCTTTCGGTATAAGGTGATGGCAGTATTTAAGGCTACACGATACATCCAGGTACTAAACTTTGCTTCTGCTCTAAATTTTGGATAAGCTTTCCATAGTTGAATGGTTATTTCTTGAAATAAATCTTTATGTGCACTAGAATCGTAAGTATACATCCTGCATATTTTATGCGCAATGTTCTGATGTTCCTCCAGAAGACTGATAAACTTTTTTTCTAATGCTTTGTTCAAAACTTATTAAGTCTAATTGTATGTCGTTAAAATTATCAAAAGTTACAAGCTTGGCTATAAATTAAATTAATTTAGTTGGAAATTGTTAATTATGAATGTTCCAATTTCAAATTTACCGCGTGTTGTTATCATAGGAGGAGGTTTTGGAGGGGTAAGTTTAGTCAAGAAACTTGAGAAAAAACCCTTCCAGGTGGTCATGTTGGATAAAAGAAATTACCATACGTTTCAACCCTTGTTATATCAAGTATCTACTTCTGGGCTCGAACCAGATTCCATTGCCTATCCTATTCGTAAAATCTTAAAAAAGAACAAAGATGCTTATTTCAGGATGGCGGAAGTCAATCACATTGATGATAAAAAACAGATAGTAAAAACCAATATTGGAGAAATTACTTACGATTATTTAGTAATTGCTACAGGTTCTAAAACCAATTTCTTCGGAAATAAGAGCGTTGAAGAAAATGCGATCTGGATGAAAACTGTTCCACAAGCTTTAAATTTAAGAAGTTTGATTCTTGAAAATTTTGAAGAAGCTACCATAACCGATGATCCCGATAGGCGTAAGGCCCTCCTCAATTTTGTTATAGCAGGAGCAGGTCCTACGGGAGTGGAACTAAGCGGAGCAATTGCAGAATTAAGAAGGAATGTGATCCCTAAAGATTACCAAGATATAGATCCCAAGGATATTCACATTCATTTGATAGAAGGTATGGACAAAGTGCTTCCTCCAATGAGTGATAAGTCCTCTGCCAACGCTCAAAAGTATCTGGAAGACCTTGGAGTTGAGATTCATCTCAATACGTTTGTAGAATCTTATGACGATCATATAGTAAAGACCAATAAAGAAGATTTGACTTTTCACTGTGAAACCTTTATTTGGAGTGCTGGAGTGACTGGTGCTGCTATTGAAGGTCTAAAAGATGGTGCGCTAATGGAAAAAGCAAACCGGTATAACGTTAATGCATTTAATCAAATAGAGGGTTACGATAATATTTTTGCTATTGGAGATATCGCTTTGATGGTAAGTGAAGATTTTCCAAAAGGACACCCGATGGTCGCTCAACCTGCAATCCAGCAAGGAGATCATTTGGCTAAAAACTTACTAAGAACAATAAATAAACAAAAACTATTGCCTTTTGAATACTTTGACAAAGGAACAATGGCAACGGTAGGAAGAAATAAAGCTGTCGTCGATTTAGATAAGATTAAGTTTGGTGGTGCTTTTGCTTGGTTTGTCTGGATGTTTGTCCACTTATGGTTTTTGGTAGGCTTTAGAAATAGAATTGTTACCTTCTTCAATTGGACTTACAGTTATATCAATTACGATAGAGCTGCCAGACTTATAGTAAGGCCTTTTAAAGCTGAGAAATTAAAGTCTCCAGATTAGAGTCCAAAACCTTTTAACTATAAAAAAAAAGCTGGCGACTCTCATGAGTCGCCAGCTTTTTTTAAAAGGAAAATTAGTCTCCTAACACTTCTTTTACTTTTTCTCTTAAATCATTTCCTCTTAAATTTTTCCCTATGATTATACCATTTTCATCAATCAGGAATGCAGCGGGGATCGACCTTATGCCGTATTTTTGAGCAATTGGTTCTTGCCAATATTTCAAATTTGACACATGATTCCACTCAAGATTATCATCTTCTATTGCTTTAAGCCAGGCATCTTTGCTATTTGGTTTGTCCAATGATACGCCGATAACCGTAAAACCTCGATCTTTGTAGTCGTTATAAATACTCACGATATTAGGGTTTTCAATTCTACATGGTCTACACCAGGATGCCCAAAAATCTATAAGAGTGACTTTGCTCATAGCATCTTCTAGTGCCAATTCCTCACCTTTTGGAGTTGGGCCAGAAAAATTCGGTGCTTCCGCACCAATGTCTGTAGCACCAATTTTAGCAATATTTTGTCCCATAGCTCTTCCAAGAGGAGTATCCTTTATTTGAGCATCGTAGTCATCATAAAGTGACTTCATCTGGTTGAGAGGTATAGATTTGGAATTCATCACATCAGATAATGCCATCATGCCAACAATAGAATGGGTGTTGGTTCTTATGAATTCTAAAGTGGCCTCTTTAGATTCTTTTTCGATTGCATCCATATCCAGTCTATAATCTAATATGGCGATTTCGTCATTATTTTGTAAAGCCTTCTGATGTTCATTCTTTATAAAATTGCGTTCTTCAGCATAATTTGTAATTAAGTTGAGGTAATCTTTCAAAAGTTGGTTATGCTCTCCTGCTTCAATCTCTGAATTTCTAATGTTGGATGTATTGACATCAATTTTGATCTGATTTGCATCATTGATAAAAATCAGATTTCCATTGACGCCTTCTACCTGTATAAGATTAATCTCCTGTCTTGGGTCTTTCAGTTCAAATTGGAAGGTGTTGTTCTGGACTTGAGTGGTATCCAATGGAATAGGATTATTTTGCGGTCCCAGTTCAGTGAGGTAAACATTGGTGCCATCCTTTACATCGTCTACAAAGGCGTTTAGTTTTGGTGTAGATGAATCACAACTCACAAGTGCTAATAGGATGAATAGGCTAAAAAATAGTCTCATTTTATACGATTTTATAAGTACAAAAATAACATACTCAAGAAGAAATGGCCTTTAACTAATAAAGAAATTAGCTAGATATGATAAATCTATCTTAAGTTAAAAGTGTAAACCTCTTATTATAAATAGTATTGTAAATCTTATATTAGAACATGGATCGTTATAAAGATATATACCCTTTTCAGATTAAACTGAGTTTTCAAAAGATACTAGACAATTTTCAAAAGCGACTAGATCATGAGTCAAATCCTATTTCAAGAAAGTATATCCAAGATATTCTAAAGTACTCTGAGTCTTACCAAGAGCTTTTTGAGGGTATTGAAGATTACGAAAATCTGGAAGCATATCAAGATCAAATCAAAATCTTACTGGACGATCTTTTTCCAGATGTCTTGACCTACAATGAAATAAAGGTGGCTACTGTTCCCTTTAGAAATAAAATGTTTAGAAAAACCAAGCGTTTCCAGGCCATTTTAGAATCTGTTCCTCATAAAGACTTCAAGTTTCTTCCTAGAAATTTTAATGTTGAAAAAGATTATATACTCGCCTGTATTATTATTTTGAATACCTATTATAAGTACACCATTGATTTTTTTAGACCTGAGTATTACGATGTTCCAGACGTCAATGGAAACCTACGCAATTATAGATTATTTGTAAATGCTGATTTTGTTGAGTTGATTCCAACTGAAGCAGCTCCAAGCATTTCCGATAAGGATGTAGATGAATTGCTCAAAAGACCAACTGATATTGAGTTTTGGAAAACAAAATTCCCCCCAAATTCATGGATTTTTAAAGGTTTTGCTATTTTAAATTTTACTGATGTTACTGCAGATAACAGCATCTCTGAAATTAAAACCCTACTGCTCAACAACAATATTTTCTCAGACTCTGAAGCAGTGTCTAAAAAAATGATTGAGAATCTAAAAGCAATCTTTAATCTGCCAAAACTGGAGTTTGGTTTTGTTCTATTTAACGACGAAACTGAAAAATTTCAACAGACCCAGTCCAATTTCATAGATAGTTTTATTCTTGATTCTATATCAGAAAATGGATGTAGAGAGGCTTTCTGTCATGGGGCTTATAAAGCTATTGTAGATGAACATAGATATTTCAGTATTACAGATGTGGATTATTATGTAAAGAAAAATCCATCAAATAAATTTGCAAAATATCTTAAATCTAAAGGTGTCAAGTCCGCTATTCTTGCTCCAGTGAGTAAAAATAACAGACTACTTGCTATACTTGAATTGGTGAGTTATTCCAAGAATCAATTAAATAATATCAATGCTACCAAGTTAGATGACATCGTTCCTTACATTGCAGAAACAGTTGAAAATTACAGACAGGACCGATCAAATAGAATAAAGGCCATCATTCAAAGTGAATATACTTCGATTCATCCAAGTGTGGAGTGGAAGTTTGAAGAAGAAGCAGAAAGATTATTCTTAGAGTCATCTAGTAACAGAGATTATGAGTCGAAGGAAATAGCTTTCAAAGAGGTGTACCCTCTTTTTGGGCAAATAGATATTGCTGGTTCCTCTACTCAACGTAACCATGCCATCCAAAAGGATTTGATTTATCAATTAAATCAAGTATTAAATATTGTCAATTCTGCTTTTGAGGCCCAACCTATTCCAATTTATGAACAATTGGGCTATAGAATTACAGATACCCTATCTCACTTAACTGAAGGTATCACAGCATCTACTGAAGAAAAAACAGACAAGCTCTTGCGAGAAGATATCCTTCCGGTTTTAAAACATATTCAGCAAAATGTTCCTTCATGTAAAGCTATGATTGAGGCATATTTTGAAAAAACAAAGTCTGGGGCTAAAGCTTTTCACAAAAATAGAGACGAATTTGATGAGTCTGTTTCAAGAATTAATTCTTGTATGGCAAGCTATATAGATTTGAAGCAAGTAGAAGCTCAAAAACTTTTTCCACATTACTTCGACCGCTACAAAACCGACGGAGTTGAGCACAATATGTACATAGGACAGTCTATTGTTCGGGATATGACCTTTAGTAAAGTTATTCTTGAGAATTTAAGGTTATGGCAACTGTCTGTGATGTGTGAAATGGAAAATGAATTTTACAACATACAGGAAACCAAACAGCTTAAGTTGAGTGCAAGATCCCTTCTTTTAGCTTTCAATAATACGCTTACTATTCATTATAGGATGGATGAAAAACATTTCGATGTGGATGGGTCGTACAATGCACGCTATGAAATCATTAAAAAGAGAATCGATAAGGCTTTTATAAAAAATACGAAGAAACGAATTACCTCCAAAGGAAAATTGACTATCGTGTATTCTCAAAAAGAAACCGAAGAAGAATACCTCAAGTATATCAACTATCTCCAGCGTAAAAACTATTTAGACACCAATGAAGAAGTACTCGAGGTTGAAGATTTACAAGGAGTCTCTGGTTTAAAAGCTATAAGAGTAGGTATACTATATCACACAAATAGTGACTCCAATAAAAATATAACTTATGAAGATTTAATTGAATCCATGGATTTATAAAAACACAGCCAAAAATTTATCGAGGATAAAATTTATTCAACGCTAATCACATTTCTATACCAAGAAAAAAAAGGAACTCTCCATCCAGCGACCTTAATTTTATTTACATTTTGAAGCTTAATTTCATTTTGAACATCAGCACTGTCAAATTTGAAATACAGCCAGCTGTCGGTATTTTCGAATACCTCCGCTTTAGCGTAAACCAAAAATTTGCTTTGGATTTCTTCACCTTTACCAGTTGTTATTCTTTCTTTATCACTTATTTCAGTTTCAATGGTTTCAGAACTTAAGTAGTAACTCACAGGATATCCGAAAACTAGAATTAGTAAAATGGCGACGATGATTTTTTTCATACAGATTATGTTCAATAAACCAAGACCTTATCTTAGTTTTAAATTAAATTAAAGGCAATAAAGAAACTAACTACAGAGATAATAATACCTGCCATAAAAATCGTGTAAGTGAGTCTGAGGAGCCGGTATTTTCTTTCTAAAACTTTTCCTAAAAGATATAAATCTTTTACTAAAGCTTCATAGACATAATCTTTGTCTTTAATGATTTCCTTGACTCCCCATAAATAATCGTCAAAGTTCATTTTATGAAAGTTTCCAAAGAATAAGATATTCACATCTCTATTTTCAACCTGTTCTTTTGTGAATTCACCGGAGGTGACGTTTGGACGTGTGGATAAGATGGAAAGGATGATCGCGGCTACACTAAAACATATTAAAATCAATGTTGGAATCATCAAATGCTCATTGCTTGGATTATCTAATTTAGGGATAATATTTGCCAAGGCTAAAGAGATGATAATAGCATTAACAGATAGCAGAATGTTGGCTTTTGTATCTGCTATGTCACTTAACTTAATGTGGTTTCTTAAGGTAGTTCTAAATAGGGTTTGAATACTCCGCTCAGGATTGTTGTTTTTGTACTGTGCCTTAAACTTCGCCTTTAATTCTTCTTTGTCTCTTTTCCTTTTCTTTTTTTCTTTGTCTTCGATCAGTTTGATGAGGTTCTCTTGTTTGAGTGAGCTCCAGTTTTTAATAGCGAAGGTCGAGTAATATTGATGTCGGATAGAAAGCATCTTGATGTTTAAATTTCGCCATTCTTCTGCACTGTATTCCTGTCCCCTTAAGTTTAATTCTTGCCTAAGCAATTCGCTTATTTCCTTGAAGTTTTCCTTTGCAAAGTGAGAGCTGTCTGCATCCCTGAGAATTTTATCAACTTCAGATTGAGGTTGAGCATTCATCTCCGTTGCATCAATAGTTGTTTCAACGGCAGAGATGGTGTCTTCTGCAACCTTTTGCTCTTCGAGGAACTCTCTTGCAATGCGCTTACTTTCTCGTTCGTGTTGACTTTCAGAAACAGTATATCCCGTATCATGCAACCAGGCGGCTAGCAGTAATATTGTAATCTGTTCCTCGCTTAAACCTTGTTCGTCGGCGATAATTTTTGCACTATCTACAACCCTTTTGGTATGATTGAAATTATGGTATACATATTTATTAGATAACTTATCTTTGAACAAATGCAAGACAAAAGTTTCAGTTTTTGAAATCAGATCTGTCATATTTTAAAATTTAAACGAATACTGGTAAAATTATCTTTTTGAATGAGGAAAACACTATATCTATTTGTCATTAGCTACTTACTAATTTCATGCGCAACATACGAAGTTAAATATAAAAATTTAGAACGTTTTCAATCCAGTTCTTATCCAGAAGACAAAAAAGTCTCTCAGCGTTTTTATTTAATTGGAGATACAGGTTATGAAGACATAGAAAGTGCTCCTCCAGGTATTTTAGCTTTTAAATCCTTTGCAGAATCTTTAAATACTCAAGAGGATAAGGTCATCATTCTCGGGGATAATATTTATCCCGCTGGACTTCCCAGTGAAGGCAAAGATGATAGAAAGCAAGCCGAGCGAATCATAGATCAACAAACGGAAAATTTAAAATTTTTTGAGGGAGATGTGCACTTTATTCCCGGTAATCATGATTGGTATTCTGAAGGCATTTTATCCTTAAAAAACCAAAAAGAACGCATAGAAGAAGCTTTGATAGATCAAGAAAATCCTTGGTTGCCAAAGCCTGGCTGTGGAATGTATTTTGTAGATATCTCTGAAGATGTTCATCTTATTATTCTGGATTCCCAGTGGATTTTAGCCAATTGGGATAAAAATCCCTTGATCAATAGGAATTGTGATGAAATAAAAACGCTAGACCAATACTATGAGGAATTTGAAACTGAACTCAAAAAAAATCAGAATAAAACGACATTAGTCGCTTTACACCATCCACTTTATACCAACGGGGTTCATGGAGGAACTTACGAGCTTTCCAAGCATCTGTTTCCTTCAAATAAAAAAATTCCACTCCCTGGACTAGCTTCATTAGCAAATCTAATCCGGGTTTCTGGTGGGGTGTCTGTTCAAGACACACAAAACAAGCAATACCAGTCTATGGTGGATAGAATTACGGCAATCGCTAGCAGATGGAACCGGGTTGTTTTTGCTTCAGGTCACGAGCATAGTCTACAATACATAGAGCATGACTTAATCAAGCAAATTGTGTCTGGTTCAGGGTCAAAAAAATCTTACGCAAAACTAGGAACAGATGGAGAATTTGCTTATCCAGGTTATGGGTTTGCTATTTTTGATGTGTTTGAAGACGGGTCGTCTTGGGTTCAATTTTATTCGGCAGACGAAAATGATCCGAAATTAGTTTTTCAAAAAGAAGTATATAAAGGGGAAACCAGCTATGACCTTAATTCACTTCCCGATGAATTCCCAACTGAATATACTGGATCCATCTACGAGGAATTTGATTCGGACAGGACTGGATTTTATGAAAGCGTGTGGGGACAACATTACAGAGATTTATACACTCGCCCTATTACGGTTCCGGTTTTGGATATCGATACCATATTTGGAGGACTTCAGCCGATGCGATTGGGGGGAGGAATGCAAACCAATTCACTAAGGCTGGAAGATGGCCTTGGAAGACAATATAACATAAGACAAATCAAAAAAGATCCAATTCGGCTCATCCAGGAGTCTGTCTATACCGATAAAAATTTGACAGATGAATTTGATGATACCGTGGTAGAAGAAGTAGTTTTGGACTTCATGACGGCAGCGCACCCTTTTGGATTCATGGTAGTACCAGACTTATCTGAAGCGATAGGTGTAAATCATACCAATCCAAAATTGGTCTACATACCTAAGCAAAAAGGGCTTGGAAAATTTAATAGTGTTCATGGAGATGAAATTTACATGATCGAAGAACGCCCAGAAGATCACTGGATAGGCAATCAAGATATTTTTGGAAATCCAAACCACGACATCGTTAGCACTGCAGATATGATTGAGCGGTTGCGAAGAGATGAAAAGTATAGCTTGGATGAGTCAAACTACTTGCGAGCCAGACTTTTTGATATGCTTCTTGGAGATTGGGATAGACACGAAGATCAATGGCGATGGTCAGAATTTGAAAAAGAAAATGGAGAACATTATTTTAGACCAATTCCTAGAGACAGAGATCAAGTTTTTGCCAATTTTGATGGTGGCTTTTTTGAAGTATTGAGAACGGTGAGTTCTTTTCCGAAAATATATCATCCTTATGAAGAAGACATTGAAAATTTAAGATGGTTTAATAATT
The DNA here is from genome assembly GCA_964577705.1 of uncultured Mesohalobacter sp. GTDB lineage: Bacteria > Bacteroidota > Bacteroidia > Flavobacteriales > Flavobacteriaceae > Psychroflexus. The sequence goes on along the minus strand of CAZOAD010000027.1, from coordinate 11,724 downwards.
CTGGTTTGAGTCTGGATAGAATGATCATCAGAAATGCAACTATGGAGGATTGGTCGAGGGAAGCAGCTTACATTCAAAAGCACCTTACCGATGAGGTTATACAGAGGGCATTCTCCAAGTTACCAGAAGAAATCGATAAAGAAAACACCAGACAGCTGATTTCAACCTTTAAAGGCAGATTGGATAATTTAAGCTCATTTGCAGAAGAATATCATAGAATCCTAAATAAAATTTCAGTTTTAATCGCTACAGATAAAGACGATTTTATTGATGTATACAGGCAAGAAGATGGTACAACTCGGGTTAAAATTATGCGTAATATCAAAAGTGAACGTGAATATACTATTGTTGACAAGGTATATAAGGATGAGGAAACCCAGGAAATTTGGATATATGGCTTAGACGATGAAGATACATTTACAACATCTGGAGACTTTTCTTCCAAAATAAAAGTCAGATTAATCGGTGGACACGATGAGGATACCTACTTTATAAAATCTGGAAACAGAGTAAGAGTTTACGATCATAAATCCCTTGAGAATACAATCGAAGAGAAGCATGGTGGCAGAGTCGTAAGGACAGATAATTACATCATCAATACTTTTGATAAGGACAGAAGCGTCAACCACACCAGCTCCTTTTTGCCACGTTTTGGTTTCAATCCAGATGATGGGTTGCTATTTGGAGTGCAGGCATCGTATGGACATAATGGTTTTCAATTGAATCCTTTTACTTACAAACATAACATCAAAGCAGGTCTCTATACAGCGACCGGGGGCTATGATTTAGGTTATGAAGGAGAATTTGCAAATGTCTTAGGGAATTACAACTTGTTTACCAGCTTAGAATATTCTAGTCCAAATTTTGCCAGAAACTTTTTTGGTATTGGTAATGGCACAGCAAATCTCGATGATGATATTAATAAAGACTACAACAGGGTTAAAATTCGGAGGGCAGAAGTTGAGCTCGGACTTCGAAGAATTTCTAAATATGGAAGTACTTTTGAACATAAAATATCTTTTCAAAACTACAACATTGAAAGAACTGAAGGGCGATTTATAGATGTAATTGGAGATGAATTAATCGCTGAGGATCCAGAATTTTTCGATCCTAAAAATTTTGTGTCTTACCAATCTTCTTACCAGTATCAAAGTTTTGATGACGCCTTAAATCCTGCTCGAGGAATGGACTTTAAAGTAGAACTTGGAGGAACTATGAATACAGAAAATACCGATCAGCATTTTGTCTTTCTCAATCCGTACCTTGAATTTTATAATTCACTAACAAAAGACCAGAAATGGGTTTTAAGAACCAAAGCCACGTCTCAATTGATTTTCAACGATGATTATGAATTCTATCAAGGTGCAATTCTCGGCTCTAGAAATGGGTTAAGAGGGTTTAGAAGAGATCGATTTATCGGTAGGGAAAGTTTTGTGGGTAATATAGATATAAGGCATAGTTTTAATTCTATCAAAACTAGTGTGATTCCGCTTCAATTTGGAGTCTTTGGTGGATTTGATGTAGGAAGAGTTTGGGCGAACGTCCCAGAGTCTAATCAATGGCAAAACGATTATGGTGTTGGGTTTTGGGTGAATGGCGCAGATTTATTTACTGGAACATTCAACTTTTTCAATAGTGAAGATGGCTTTTGGTTTTCCTTCGGCTTTGGAGCTAAATTTTAAACGATTTTTTTGATTACTCTCAAGTTATGAGAATAACGGCCAGTATCTGTATTGAAGATGCCTGAGTGGTCTATCCTGTCTATTCGTACGTGTCCATGAGCATGAATGATGTAATTGTCTTTCATCATAATTCCTACGTGAATGATTCTTCCTTCTTCGTTATCAAAAAAAGCAAGGTCTCCTGGCTCACTTTCTTCTATAAAAGAAAGGGCCTGACCTTGCTTAGCCTGTTCTGAAGCATCTCTGGAAAGTGATATACCACTTATTTTATAAACCATTTGAGAAAACCCACTACAGTCTATTCCAAATGGCGATTTCCCTCCCCATAAATAAGGAGAGTTGAGGTATAACATAGCTATATCCACAAGCTGAGCTTTTGTAAAGCCATCATTGGTAGCACCATCAAACTGATGTTTCAATTTTTTAGAAGCATGGATGGAAGAGCCAATACAAACAGGCATGAGTTGCGCCGTTGCAGTAGTGATTAAACTCAACAAATCTGTTGAATACAGGTGCTGATCATTGAAATTTTCAAAGTCAACTTTGTCAATTTCAAAAGCTTGTTTTTTGTCTAGCCAGCCCTCGTAGCCATCAAAAGCTATACGAATTTTAATCCACTTGGGTTTGTTTTCAATCACTTCAAAATGGTCGCCATATAGCAGTTGAGTAACCATTTCTGAAGCGTCACTTGCTTCTGCCCTTACAGGCACAACACTTAAAGGACAAATTCCGTATAGCATTTTGATGGATTAAAAAATGATTAGCGACCCAGCACCATTGCAGAAGCACCACCACCACCATTACATATAGCTGCGGCACCAAGTTTTGCATTATTTTGCTTCATGATATTAATGAGAGTAATCAAAATTCTCACCCCAGAACATCCTAAAGGATGACCAAGCGAAACCGCCCCGCCGTGCACGTTTACTTTTTTACTATCTAAGCCCATTAATTTTGTATTGGCTATACCCACCACAGAAAAAGCTTCATTAAATTCGAAGTACTCGATGTCTTCTTTTGTCAGATTGGCTTTTTTGAGTGCAAGTGGCAAAGCTTTGGCTGGAGCAGTAGTAAAACGTTTTGGCTCCTGGGCCGCGTCGGCGTAACTTTTAATAGTTGCTAAAATTTCAAGACCAAGTTCATCAGCTTTTTCTTTGGTCATAAGTATCACAGCGCCTGCTCCATCATTAATAGTAGAAGAATTGGCTGCTGTGGCTGTACCCTCCTTACTAAAGGCAGGTCTTAGTTTGTCAATTTTATCCAGCTTAATATTTTTAAACTCCTCATCTTCCTTCATTATGAGAGGCTCACCTCTTCGTTGTGGAATTTCTACAGGGACCACTTCATCATCAAATTTTCCAGCTTCCCAGGCTTCAGCACTTCTTCTGTATGACTCTTTGGCGAACTCATCCTGTTCCTCTCTGGAAATATTATGTTCTGTTGCGCAAAGATCTGCACATACCCCCATTGCATTGTTATCATAGGCATCTACAAGTCCATCACGCTGTAAGCCATCCACCATTTGTGCAGGACCAAACTTTTGTCCATTTCTCAAGTGAAGGTAATGAGGGATCATACTCATATTCTCCATACCACCAGCTACAATAATTTCTGCATCACCCAGAGCGATGGCTTGTGCAGCTTGCATCACAGCTTTCATTCCGCTGGCACACACTTTATTAATGGTTGTACAAGGAACTGTATCTGGGATGCCGGCTCCCATTGCTGCCTGTCTGGCTGGTGCCTGACCGTTATTGGCCTGCACTACATTTCCCATGAGAACTTCGTCGATAAGTTCTGGTTTCAAATTGATTTTGGATAATGCACCCTTTATGGCGATTTCACCCAATTTAGTTGCTGGAATAGAAGATAAGCTCCCAAGAAAGCTCCCAATTGGAGTTCTTGCTGCACTTACTATAACGATATCTTTAGACATAAAAATTAGAATTTTGTTTTGCGCGAATTTAAGAATTTAAACCCAATCGCGTTTCATTAAAGTGGACCTTAAATTATTTTTGTGAAGTAAATCCTATAAATACTCACCGAATTAGTTTGCCTAAAAACTATTAAATTAAGATAGAGTCTTAAGACTTTATATTTTCATAAATTTGAGCAATCTTAAGCTATGAAGAATCTTCTTGACAATTTATATAGAAATCAATCGATCATCTTTAAGTTTTTTCTTTTAGCTTTAAGTGTATTTCTTATTGTTTATTTTTTTCCTACTGGAGGACAATTCAAGTTTGAAATCATTAAAGGCAAGCCATGGCAATATGAAAACCTTTATGCTCCTTTTGATTTTGCCATCTTAAAATCTGATGAGGAAATTGCTGCTGAAAAATCCAAAATAAGAAAAACACACATTCCTTACTATAAGTTTGATGTTGCTATCGCAAAACAAATTAAGGAGAACTGGAAGGAAGAATTAGACCCCTCTCAGGATTCCCTGATTAATGCCAATCCAGCTATTTCTGAATTTGCTTCTTCTACTATCAATGATATATATCAAACAGGAATCCGAATTAAAGACGATGAAGAGAACAATTATTCTATTGTATTTCTCATCAAAAATAAAGAGGTTGAAGAAATTCTTTACAAAGACTTACTTACTCAGGAAGACCTCAAACCTTTTCTCATTTCAAAAATTGAAGACAATAACTTATCAGATTTCAGAAACTCTCTTCTAGAACTGTTTTTTGAAGTTTTAAAAGTTAATGTTGAATACGATGAGGAACTCAACCAAAAGCAAATTCAATCAAAATTTGATCAAATTTCTTATACCAGAGGCAGAGTGACCAAAGGCAGTAAAATCATTGCTAAAGGTGAAATCATTGAAGGGGAAAAGCTAAGGATGCTGAAGTCCTTGAAGTATGAATACGAATCTCAAAGTTTAGAATCTTCTGCTTACGTTGTGGTCATAACTGGATATACCTGTCTCATTGGTTTATCCCTGTTGATGTTACTGCTGTTTATCAGACAATATCGACCAGATATTTATGACAATAATAATAAGATTACTTTTATCTTTTTCAACATATTGTTTTTGGTATTTCTTACCTTATTGGTGTTGAGATTGGATACAGATTATATTTATGTGGTTCCACTATGTATACTTCCACTTACCTTAAAGGCTTTCTTTGATGCGCGTCTTGGTTTATTTACGCACATGATTACTGTTTTGATTTTGGGTCTGATAGTGCCAGATAGCTATGAATATATGTTTCTTCAAATTATAGCAGGTATAGTTACAATTCTGACTGTTTCTGAATTGTATAAACGCGCTAATTTATTTATTTCGGTTGTTCAAATTACATTGGTTTACATCTTTGCTTACTTTGCTTTCAATATGATTAAAGAAGGAAGCATTTCAGAAATTAATTATAATAATTTCATTTACTTCTTATTAAGTGGAGTAGGGCTTCTCTTTGTTCAACCCTTGATTTACGCTTATGAAAAAATCTTTGGACTCATATCGGATTTATCCCTATTGGAGCTTTCGGATACCAATTCGAAATTGCTAAAGGAACTCGCCAATATTGCCCCGGGAACCTTTCACCATTCTTTAAATGTAGCTAACCTGGCAGAAGCTGCTGCTAATGAAATAGGGGCAAATTCACTTTTGATAAGAGTAGGGGCTTTATACCACGATATTGGTAAGATGAAGAACCCTATTTATTTTACTGAAAATCAAACTACTTCCGTATCTCCTCATGATGAACTTTCCCCTAGAGAAAGTGCTGAGATAATTATAAATCACAGACTTGAAGGGATTGAAATCGCCAAGCGAAGAAATCTTCCCGATAGAATTATAGATTTCATAAGGACGCATCACGGGACTACCACAGTCTATTATTTTTACGCTAAGCAGAAAGAAGAAGAGGAAGGTGAGGAGGTTGACAGAGAAGATTTCTGTTATCCAGGTCCAATTCCTTTTAGTAAAGAAACAGCAATTCTTATGATGTGTGATGCCGTTGAAGCTGCCAGTAAATCTCTAAAAGAGCCAAATACTAAATTGATAGATGATTTTGTAGAAAAAATAATCAATAAACAAATTCAGGAAGATCAGTTTATTAATGCGAATATTACTTTTAAAGAAATTCAATCCATTAAGAAGATTTTAAAAGCTAAATTAAATAATATTTATCACCTCAGAATTGAATATCCAGATTAATATGAAGTCCATTGTTATTGCCATAGACGGCCATTCTTCTACAGGAAAAAGCACAGTTGCCAAAAAGCTAGCCAAAGAACTTGAATACAAATACGTGGACACTGGAGCTATGTATAGAGCGGTAACTCTATATGCTATGAGAAACAATTGGCTTCAAGATGGGGAAGTCGATGAATCAAAACTAATTGACAACCTGAGTTCTATTGAAATTAATTTTGAATATAATCCTGAAGCAGGCACAAACGATGTCATCCTTAATGGTGAAAATGTTGAGAACAAGATTAGAGCAATGGAAGTTTCAGAACACGTTAGCTCCGTAGCCAAGATTGATCAAGTGAGAAAAAAACTGGTTCAAATTCAAAAACAACTTGGCGAAGAAAAAGGAATCGTAATGGACGGTAGAGATATAGGTAGTGTTGTATTTCCAGAAGCTGAACTTAAAATCTTTATGACGGCTAGTGCAGACATAAGAGCTCAGCGTCGTTATAACGAGCTTAAAGAAAAAGGCGAGGATATCACTCTTAAGGAAGTCCTCAAAAACGTAAAACACAGGGACGATATCGATTCCAGTAGAGAAAATTCTCCGCTTATCCAATCTGAAGACGCTGTCAAAATCGACAATAGTGAGCTGTCACAAGAAGAACAGTTCGAAGCTATTTTGAATTTAGCTAAGGAAAGGATAAAGTCTGCCTAGTTCATTTTCAAAATTAAATCCATCAATCTGTTGCTGTACCCTCTCTCATTATCATACCAACCAATTAGCTTGATCAGATTCCCTCCAATCACCGATGTCATTTCAGCATCAAACACACAGGAGTAAGGATTTCCTACAATGTCAATACTCACTAGAGGTACTTCAGAATACTGCAAAATGCCTTTAAGTTGAGTTTCGGAAGCTTTTTTGAACAAAGCATTCACTTCTTCAATGCTGGTTGATTTCTTGACGTTCAACGTCATATCGGTTAAAGAACCATTGGGAACAGGAACTCTTATCCCACAACCTCCAATGACGTCGCTTAAATCTGGAAATATTTTTGTCAATGCTTTTGCAGCACCAGTAGTAGTTGGAATAATCGACTGCGAAGCTGCGCGTGCCCGCCTCAAATCACGATGTGGCTTATCGTGCAAGCTCTGATCGGAGGTGTAAGAATGTACCGTAGTAATGTAGGCCTGTTCCACTTCAAAAGCATCATGTATCACTTTTAGCATTGGAGCAGCATTATTGGTGGTGCAGGAGGCATTAGAAATCATAAGGTCATCTTCTTCCAATACCCAATCATTAACGCCCAGGACAATCATCTTTACAGAATCATCGCTAGGAGGAACACTCAAAATCATTTTTTTGGCTCCAGCATCCAAATGAAGTTGTAATTCTGCTTTAGTTTTAAATTTACCAGTACACTCTACCAGCGTATCGACCTTAAATTTCCCCCAATCTAAGTCTTCAAGTTTTGGAATATTGATCAATGGAAATAATTTACCCTCCACCATAATACCCTTTTCATTATAACCGACTTCAAAAGGAAATTGACCGTGAACACTATCGTATTTTAGTAAATGTGACAACGTTCTAGCATCTGCTAAATCGTTGATAGCAACAACTTCCAGTTGTGGATGCTCGTATAATAAACGAAAAAGACTTCGACCGATACGACCAAAGCCATTTATACCTACTCTTATAGTATTATTCATTCTTATTCAAGATGTTTGTGAGCTTTATAAGAAGATCTTACCAGTGCAGAGCTTTCAACGTGTCTGAAACCTAATTCTTTTCCAATAGTTTCGTAGGTTTTAAATTGCTCTGGAGTAATAAATTCCTGTACAGGAAGATGCTGTTTACTTGGCTGCAAGTATTGACCAATCGTCACCACATCTACATCTACGCTTCTCAAATCTTTCAAAGTTTGTATCACTTCTTCTTCTTTTTCGCCTAGACCTAGCATTATTCCAGATTTAGTTCTTCTGATGCCTTGAGCTTTCAAATACCTCAAGACTTCAAGACTTCTATCATATTTTGCCTGAATTCTCACTTCTCTGGTTAAACGTCTTACCGTTTCCATGTTGTGAGAAACCACCTCAGGTGAAACTTCGATTATTCTGTCTATATTTCTAGTATTTCCTTGAAAATCAGGAATTAAAGTTTCGAGTGTGGTCGTAGGATTCATTCGTCTGATGGCATTTACAGTCTCTGCCCAGATGATAGACCCCATATCTTTAAGATCATCTCTATCTACAGAAGTCACAACTGCGTGTTTCACGCCCATAATTTTGATAGACCTTGCCACTTTTTCTGGCTCATCCCACTCAATATCTTCTGGTCTGCCGGTTTTCACACCGCAAAATCCACAAGATCGCGTACACACATTCCCCAAAATCATAAAGGTAGCGGTACCTTCTCCCCAGCATTCACCCATGTTTGGACAGCTTCCAGACGTACAAATGGTATGTAAATCGTACTTATCTACAAGCTTTCTTAAATTTCTATATTTTTTACCCGTAGGTAATTTTACACGTAACCATTTGGGTTTCCCAGTTCTGGTTGTGGTTTTATTTTCGGTTGTTGTTTTTTCTTTTTCTAATACTGCAGTCTCCATATAATGCAATTTTATACAAATGTAAGAAATAATGAACAGCTAAACTCAGGTTTGTGTTCCTCTTGGTGTCAAATTAAGAAACTCTAAGAGAAATTTAACCTAGGTTGATTTTTTCGAAAAATGGCCTTCTGTTTTCTTCGGAATTTGCCGCTGTAAGTTTGAATGTTTAATACTAGTTAGCTTCTTTTTATCAGGTAACCTTATGTTCGGGCTATTGAAAAGTAAATCATCAAAAAATGACTAAAGCTCCCTAACATTACAAAAATATGCCAAATCACATGATTAAAAGCTATAGAGGATTTGACGTAAAAGTAAATTCCAACGGTATAAAATAAACCTCCAAGGCCAAGCATGGATAATTCCAGCCTGGAGAAGTTCTCTACAACAGCCACCAGGTCAAAGGCAATGAGCCAGCCCATAAGTAAGTAGAGTAGGAGTGAGATTTTTTCAAATTTACCAGTAAAGAAAAGTTTTAAAACCGTACCTACAAATGCAAATCCCCAAACCAAATAGAATAATAGCTGTCCATTACTGTCTTTCAAAAGCGTTAAGACAACAGGGCTGTAGGTTCCTGCTATGAGAAAGTAAATACTGATATGATCTAGGATTCTTAATTTGCGTTTTAAACGCTCGTTTTTTACATAATGATAACTTGTAGAAGCAGCATATAGAAGTACCAATGAGCTTGAATAAAGGAAAAGGCCTAGTTCAAGATGTTCATTGTTGAAATTGGCGTTTACATATAAGAGGGCGATCCCCAAGAATGCGAGTAATAGACCAATCCCATGTGTAAGACTGTTCCAAAATTCCTCTTGTTTAGTTTGAATAAACTCCATGATGTTCAGCCTTCAAATTAGACTGCAAAGCTAAAATATAAACATCTTGGAATGAAAAAAATCTCAACAGATATTTTCTATTGAGATTTTGAAGTAAAATTTAAACTGAAACTTCTATAGGTATCAATACGTAAAACAACCGCAACGGTCTCTCCTGTAACGTTCCTTAGCTCTGAAGTTAATCATAAACGAATGTATTCCACCATTGTATTGTCCAAAGGTAACAGTCGATATATCGTAAGCATAACCTGCCATAATTTGATCGGTCACTCTTAGGCCAATAAAAGCACCTGCAGTAACGTTGTGCTCGTAGTTTACACTAGCAAAAATTTTATCTTTCCAATCCAGATTAAATGCTACCAAAGCACTGTAGGGGGCGCCTTTAGCAACTCTGGCAAGCATAGTTGGTTGCAGGTAAACTTCACGATCAAGTTCAAATCTATAGCCTGTGGTTATAAAATAGTTGGGAGTTGTGTTGGCAAGTGTGTTTCTAAAATCATCGATATAATCTGTGGTTAAAAAATTGGGGATGGAAACACCAACAAAGAAATTTTCTCTGTGTAGGAAGATGCCGGTTCCAAAGATGAAGCTTGTTCTGGAAATATCCCCAAATGGATTTCCGAACTCCCCTTGATCTTCTATGGAAAGAAGATTATAATCAATAGAATAATTGTTAGCCCCAAGCTTGATTCCGGTGGAAAGCAGCCAGTTTTGAGAAAGCCTTAAATGATAAGCAATGTTACCAACAACTCTATTTTCGGTGCTTGCTCCTATACTTTCACTCATCACATCAAATCCAGCACCCAAATTGGTGATTCCTATTCTATCATGACCTGTGACCAATAATGTTTCCGGAGCTCCTTCAAATCCAACCCACTGGGAGGTGTAAAATCCAGTAGCACTATATCCGTCTGAGCTTCCAGCATAGGCTGGGTTATACATCAAGGGTGCATATACAAAGTTTGATAATTTTACATCGGTCTGCGCCTTGACATAAAAACCAAGACTCAAACAGAGCAAGAGCGTTATGTTTTTAAGTAAATCCATCATCTGTTGTTATTATCAATTTGTACAAAACCTTTTTTTGTATCATTATTACATGGCGATCTATACTTCAAAATATAGAAATAGGTTCCAGTTGGTAAGAAATTAGACTGTCCAACAGTTCCGCCTACATTAGAAGCTCCTCTGAAGGTATTATCGGTATTGTTATATCCTGTAGTTTCCCATACCAGCTTTCCGTAGCGATTATAAATCAACATTTCATTATCTGGAAACAACTCTATATTGACGACATTCAAATTATCGTTGAGATTATTACCGTTAACGGTGATGTAGTTGTTTACATCGACGATGCCTTCGATAATATCAACTTCTACTCTTAAAACTTCACTGCTGAGACAGTTCAAGTCAAGATCAAAATTTCTAGCATATAAAATCGTGTTCTCTGTAAGAAGATAATCATCAGATAAAGCATTTTCATCCATTGGGGATAAATACCACCTAACGTTATCTCCAGATACATTTATATCAGCTACAGTAGGAGCATCCTCTATGCAAAACTCCTGAAAAGGTTCACCAGTAGGAGGTTCAATCTCAGTAACAAACTCCTGATCGATTTCAATTTCTAAAGAGACACTACAACCATTATCATCCATAACCTCTATATCATACATACCTCTTTCTAAACCTTCAAAAAGGAAAGTAGAGTCTCCAGGACCAAAATTGGATGTGTAGGGCGGTGTTCCTCCTTCCACAAATAAGGTGATCGTTCCGTCATCTACCCCAAAGCAATTGACCTGTGTAGTTTCAAAACTCACTTGAAGCTGCTCTGGTTCTACAATTTCTACTTCTAAAGTTTTTTCACATCCAATGGCATCGTTTACAATCAATGAATAAGTACCCGCCTCCAAATTGCTAAGATTTGGTTCTGAACTTGTGAAGCCATTTGGTCCTGTCCATGAGTATTCGTAAGAAACAATATCTATGGGTCTGCCACCTTCTACATCTATATTTATAAAGCCGTCAACTTCTCCAAAACAGCTGATGTTTTCATAATCGGCCGTGACTTCTACTGGATCCACACCTTCTATTTCTACCGATACACTAGATTTACAATTGAATCTATCGGTAACTTCTGCAACATAAATACCAGGAGATAAATTATTGATAATCGCTCCATTTTGTCCAGTTTCCCATTCTATTTCATAAGGAGGAGTACCTCCTACTATATCGAGTGCTATAGAACCGTCTTGATTGAAGGCACAAGTTTCATCATCAGCATCTACCTCAATTTCAATTGGATCTGGCATAATGAGTTCTACGGTCTCAGAAGCAATACAGTTTAAATCATCGTACACATCGACAGTATACAAACCTGGTCCAACTCCTGTTAAATTCTTTTCAGTTGAAATCACATCATTCAGCTCATTTTTCCATTC
>CAZOAD010000026.1:34910-36456 GCA_964577705.1 uncultured Mesohalobacter sp. | reverse complement strand
CGATAAAAGAGATCCTTCAGTCGTCTATCGACTCCTTCAGGATGACAGTACGTTGTCATTCCGACGATAGGAGGAATCTTTGCATTACGGTAAGAAAGATTTTTCATTACGCTGCGCTACATTCAAAATGACAGTACGTTTAGGCATTCTTCAGTCTCAGCAAAGGCTCTTTTAGAATGACATGAGAAATTTTTTACTGAAGCTCAATCTTTTTAAACTTATAATCACTAAAGGCTTCCAGGGTTTTTTCTAAAGCGTATTTCATGTTGATTTCTGCTTTCAAACTGTCGTGAAAAACGATGATGCTTCCGGGTTTTGCTTTCTTTTTAATTCTGTGGAAACACTGTTCTTTAGTCAACCCAGCCTTATAATCTTTGCTGATGATGCTCCACATAATGATTTGTTGATTCTGCTTTAAGATTGCTTTGGACTGAGCTGAAGTGCATTTTCCATAGGGAGGCCTGAACAGTGTAGACGAACCTGAATTGGATACCATGACCTCCTGGCAACGCCTTATATCTTCTAAGTAAGCTTTAGTCGGAGTCTTCCAGCCATTGCGATGTTTGAAGGTATGATTACCAACCGCATGTCCTTCAGTCAGAATCTGCTTGAACAGGTCAGGGTGCTTTCTGACGTTGTCTCCAATGCAGAAAAAAGTAGCTTTGGCTCTGTGCTTCTTTAAGGTTTCCAGGACCCAGGGGGTGACTTCCGGTATGGGACCATCATCAAAAGTGAGGAACAGTTCTTTCTTTTCAGTTGATAGGTCCCACACTCGTTTTGGAAATAACCATTTTATAAAAGCATTGGAGTTCAAGTTGGTTTATGGATTTGGAATTTGATCGGGTGAGAGTAAATCTTCCACCGTATCTTTTTGGGTTTCCTTTAGCTCTCCTTCTCCAAGTTCGTCCAGCAACTCCTGATCTACATTTTCAGATTCGGAATCTTGATAAAAATGACTGAATTTTTCTAAGTAGGAATTGAATTCAGCGGCTTTATCTTTTACCATTTCTGTATCCTGGTGAATGATTAAAATATCAACCAGACTTCTGTATTTTTCTATCTGAGTAAAGATCTCATCGGCATTGTCAATTTGTTCTTCATAGCTCATGCCTGCATAGTAGCTCAACCATTCTTTATAGTTGGTAGCCAGTTTCTCCCAGATTTCTCTGGCTTTTTCAGGTTTGTCTATTTGGTAATAACCCGTCACAAAAGGCTCTACCAATTGATAGTATTCGTAGTGCTCCACCGGAATGTGCTTCATTCCTAAGTCGAGAACATCTTCAGCTTTGCTAAATTTGTCTTCTTTGATCAATTTTTCAACCAAACGAGCCAGATTACTTCTGTAGGTAATTGCATTTTTACGAGTTTCGGGGTCGTGGTAAATATCATCACTGCCACTATTTCCCCATTCCCAATTCATCACGATATCGTACATTTTATCTTCATCAATACGACCCATGTCAAACGGGTTATCCGGATTGACAGGAGTTTTGATAGGAACCAATTTGTAAGTTACACCCTCCAGCTGAAGGTAGTCTTTCATCCA
>CAZOAD010000026.1:5661-34900 GCA_964577705.1 uncultured Mesohalobacter sp. | reverse complement strand
CTCTAAAGCTTCCTCCAGTAAAATAAATAGGTCTTTCCCAATCGTTATTGGCGAGCAGGTCTAGCATCATCAGATTAGGCTTATACACCAGATTGTCCTCAAGAGTAATAAAAATATTAGGTTCAATTAAGTCAGCATCTTCGGGCTTAACTATTCCATTTTGTACTACTTTTTCTTTGTTAACGGGAACCCTGATTTTTTTAGTAGGAAAGGTATTCACTGTTTGACCACTCTGGAGTTCGGCCTTAGTGGTCTCATTATCGCTTTTGATGTATTGAATAAACTTACTTATATCTAGTGTATCGCTTATTCTTGGATCTTTTTGAAACCATATGGCATCGTTAGTTCCATATTTATAATCCTCATGAACCAAAGTAGTCTTTATAGGCTCACTTTCGTAGGCCTGTCGCCTCATCTGGTCAATATACCAATCTGTTGCAAAAAGGCTGGTGTTGATGGTTCTTACATCGGTTCTGTAACCTTCAATTTCCTGAGCATACCACAGGGCGAAGGTGTCGTTATCACCAATCGTGAATAATATGGCATTTTCATCTAAAGAATCTAAATACTTTTTGGCCATAGCCAAAGTTGTATATTTTCCAGAGCGGTCGTGGTCGTCCCAGTTTTCTGAAGCCAATAACACAGGGACACAAAGTAAGCAAATAGCACCCACCACAGGAGCAACTATTTTTGGGGTGATGTATTTTTTTAAATAATGAAATAAGGCATAAACACCTAGTCCTATCCAAATAGCAAAGACATAAAAGGACCCTACAAGAGCATAATCCCTTTCTCTAGGCTCAAATGAACGCTCGTTGAGGTATATCTTCAGTGCTATTCCTGTAAACAAGAAAAAGACCGTAAGCACCCAGAAGCGTTTGACATCTTTGGACGCATGGAAAAATAAACCTATCAAACCTAAGATGAGTGGCAAAAAGTAATAGGTGTTTCGTGCTTTATTTTCAGCTAAATCTGATGGAAGATTTTCCTGACTTCCTAATCTATTTTCATCAACAAACTTGATTCCGCTTAGCCAATTACCATCCAAATCGGTATATTTTCCTTGATTGTCGTTTTGTCTTCCTGCAAAATTCCACATAAAGTACCGCCAATACATATAACCCATTTGAAATTCGAACAGGTAATTGAAATTGGAGGCTGTTGATGGTTTTTTGATATCAAGATACTGGTTGAATCGCTTTAAGAAACTGATGTAACCTTCAGAAGAAACTTCACCTTTACTAAAGTCGGTTTTAAAAGTATTCACGATTGAAACCAGTTCCTGCTCTCCTCGATATTCAGGTTTTATGTTGAATTCTAAGGGCCCAGTGAACATCATATAATTAGCCGCATGTTGCGTACTCCACATTCTAGGCAAGAAGGTTTTGTGCTTGGCATCAGAATTTTGTTTAGCATTTTTATAATCGTTGATGATGACATATTCTCCTTTTTCTTCATCTTTTTCGTAGATAGGATCTTCATCCAGATAAGGATTATCTGGATCTAAACCAGCAAAAAGTTCGGTGAACTGAGGACCATAAAATAAATGGGTTTCTGGGTATTGATCCCTGTTATAATAGGCCAGAAGTTGCTGCGCACTACTTGGGTTGTTTTCGTTGATCACCGTTCCTGCATTGGCCCGTATAGGCAGCATGATCCAACTGGAAAATCCTATAAAGACGAATAGGATGCAGAGTAGAACCGTATTGATATGGATATAATTCTTTTTTCTTGTATAACTTAAGCCAAAATAAAAGATAGCTATGGCTAATAAACCTGCGATTATGGTTCCCGAATTAAAGGGCAAGCCAATACTGTTTACAAAAAACACCTCCATTTTTGCAAAAAAGGTAAGCGAATAGGGCAGAAGAAGTTTAAATATGAAAAGCAAAATACCAACTACAACGAGGTTGGCTACAATAAAATTCTTGACCGTAATTTTTTTATAATTTTTGAAGTAGTATAAAAATCCGATGGCAGGGATAGTCAATAATCCCATAAAGTGCACGCCAAAGGAAAGGCCTACAATAAATGATATAAGGATCAACCATCGATTACCTCTAGGCTTATGCATATCCCGTTCCCAGAGCAGACCAACGTAAAACATCGCTGCCATAATACAAGCAGCCATGGCATAAACTTCAGCTTCTACAGCACTAAACCAAAAACTATCTGTAAACGTAAAAGTAAGGGCGCCAATCAAGCTACTTGCTAAAATAGCCAGATCCGAAGCTTGCGTTTTCACTTCAATGGACTTGGTCAGCTTTTTCAACAACAAGGTTATAGACCAAAACATAAACAAGATGGCAAAGGCACTCGCTACTCCAGACATCAAATTTACCATAAAAGCAATCTGACTTTCATCGGAAGCAAACATAGAAAAGAACGCGCCGAATATCTGATAAAAAGGAGCACCTGGAGGATGTCCTACTTGAAGTTTGGCAGATGTGGCAATATATTCACCTGCATCCCAAAAACTTGCTGTAGGTTCTGCAGTGAGGTAGTAAGTTATAAATGCAACCAAAAAGGCAAACCAACCGAGTAGTCTGTTCCATAATGAGAAGGCGTGCTTTGTCATTGAAAAAGATTTTCGACGAAAATAAACAATTATGAAATCTTACAAACGCTTGATTTTGATTATTATTTTTGTCAGTTGAACTGGTTTAAAAGCTTTAAAATTTTTATTGAAGAATTTTAAAAAAGGGTTTGCTCATATAAAAGTTAGTTTTATATTTGCACTCCAATAATTATTGGCCTATGGTGTAACTGGCAACACGTCTGGTTTTGGTCCAGAAGAGTCTAGGTTCGAGCCCTAGTAGGCCAACATTATTTTAATCCGATTTCTTAATTGAGGTCGGATTTTTTTATTTCTGGTATAGGGTTTTCAAAGGCGAGAACCTGCCCGTCCGTTCAGGCGGGGTTTATCCCGTGATAGATTTTAAGGAAATGAAATAACCGTAGAAAATCTTATACGGGGAGCCCTAGTAGGCCAACTTATTTAATCCGATTTCTTAATTGAAGTCGGATTTTTTTTATAAAGAGTTATTGGCGAGAACCTGCCCGTCCGTTCAGGCGGGGCCTGTCCCGAGTCCCGATGAGTATCGGGATCGAAGTGAGCCCTTACTGCCAGACCAGTTTTATGGGCTGGGTAGGCCAACATTATTTAAACTGTTTTCTTTACTGGAGTTGATTTTTTTAGCTTTATCAACAAACTTATAAGCTCAGAAAGTCTTATAGCTGATGAGCAGGGTAATTTTAGAGGTTAGCTTCAGTGGATTCTGCACCTTGTAAAGGATTTGCATAAAAAAAGCTGATTGTTAGAATCAGCTTTAGTAGATTGTTCGATCTCTCAAACTTTGGATGAAGCACAATAGATAATATCTTGTTATGCTATTTTTCAAAAATAATCTTAAATCCTTTTCTTGTCAATACCTGTTATTAGGTATAGGCCTGTTGAAAAGTCATAAAACAAAAAAGCTCCATAATTTTTATGGAGCTTTTTTGTTTATAAATTAGGCTTTATTATTTAAGCTTTTTCTTCACTTCTACTTCCTGGTAAGCTTCTAAGATATCACCCTCCTGGATGTCGTTGTAGTTTTTCAACTGCATACCACAATCATAACCTTTAGAAACCTCTTTTACATCGTCTTTGAAACGTTTTAGAGAAGTCAATGTTCCAGTATGAATAACAATACCATCACGGATCAGTCTGATGCCAGAGTTCCTGTAAATCTTACCTGTCAAGACCATACATCCGGCGATTGTTCCGATTTTAGAAATTTTGAAAGTTTCTCTGATTTCTGCTGTACCAGTAATTTCTTCCTTCAATTCTGGAGAAAGCATACCTTCCATCGCATCTTTAATGTCATTAATGGCATCGTAGATGATAGAATACATTCTGATATCGATTTCTTCATTGTCAGCCAAAGTCCTGGCGTTACCGGCAGGTCTCACATTAAATCCAATAATCACAGCTTCTGATGCTGAGGCTAGGAGGACATCACTTTCTGTAATAGCTCCAACACCTCTATGTATGATATTCACCTGAATTTCTTCAGTTGAAAGTTTTTGGAATGAATCGGTTAAGGCTTCAACAGAACCATCAACATCACCTTTTAATATAATATTCAATTCTTTAAAGTCTCCAAGTGCAATACGTCTTCCAATTTCATCAAGCGTAATGTGCTTCTGAGTTCTCACACTCTGCTCTCTCTGGAGTTGATTTCTCTTGGAAGCAATATCTTTTGCTTCACGTTCGTCTTGCATCACCTGGAAGGTATCCCCTGCTTGAGGAGCACCGTCAAGACCAAGTATAGACACTGGAGTAGAAGGTCCTGCCTCAGCTACTTTTTTGCCCCGTTCATCTTGCATGGCTTTTATCTTACCACTGGTTGTTCCTGCAAGAACATAATCTCCTATTTTCAAGGTACCGGTTTGTACCAGAATTGTAGATACATAACCTCTACCTTTATCAAGGTAAGCTTCAACAACACTACCTTTAGCTAGTCTATCTGGATTTGCTTTAAGGTCTAATAATTCAGCCTCTAACAATACTTTTTCCAATAATTCTGGAATTCCAGTACCATTTTTTGCTGAAATTTCTTGCGATTGAACTTTACCACCCCAATCTTCAACTAAAAGATTCATGTTGGCTAAAGATTCTTTTACTCTATCTACGTTTGCAGTAGGTAAATCTACTTTATTGATAGCGAATACAATAGGCACTCCCGCAGCTTGTGCGTGCGAAATAGCCTCCTTGGTTTGTGGCATCACATCATCATCTGCTGCAATCACGATTATCGCGATATCGGTAACCTGTGCACCTCTGGCTCTCATCGCGGTGAAAGCTTCGTGACCAGGAGTATCAAGGAAAGAAATGGTCTCTCCAGTACCAATTTTTACACTGTAAGCACCGATGTGTTGTGTAATACCACCAGACTCACCAGCAATAACGTTTTCTTCTCTTATATAATCCAACAAAGAAGTCTTACCGTGGTCAACGTGTCCCATTACGGTCACAATTGGTGCTCTTGGTTTTAGATCTTCTGGATTTTCTTCAATAATTTGAGTGTTATCCTCAACTTCTGCACTTACAAATTCTACATCAAAGCCAAATTCTTCTGCAACTACACTTAAGGTTTCTGCATCCAATCGTTGGTTCATAGTTACCATCATGCCAAGCGACATACAGGCAGATATGATTTTAGTCACTGGTACATCCATCATAGTGGCAATTTCATTGACACTTACAAATTCTGTAACCTTTAGGACTTTACTTTCTTTTTCTTGTTGATCGAGATCCTCCTGAGAACGCTGTTTGTGCTGATCTCTTTTGTCTCTTCTATATTTTGCACCTTTCTTACCAGAAGATCTGCCTTGAAGTTTTTCTAAAGTCTCTCTGACTTGCTTTTGTACTTCTTCTGGAGTTGGTTCTTCTTTTGGAGCCGCTTTCGCGCCTCTTCTTGAAGAAGGTTTTGCTCCACCTTTCTTATAATTGGACTTATTGGCTCCAGGTGAAGTATTGGTTTTGGAAATACGCTTGCGCTTTCTGCGCTTGGAAGCGGCTTCTTTTTCCTTTTCTTTCTCTTTTTCCTTTTTGGTCGGAGTCTTTTTAAATTGATTTAAATCAATTTTCTCTCCTGTAAAATTGGGTCCAGATAGCTTGGTATATTGCGTTGTATGTTGGACCTCTTCTGGAGATTTTTCTTCTTCCTCAGTCTTTTTAGCCTGAGGTTTATCCTCCACCTTTTTAGATTCTTCTTTAGAAGCAGGTGTAGCTGGTTTTGAAGACTTTTCAGGTTGATTGGATGCTTTTTTGCTTTCGGATTTCTTTTTATTTGCATCTTCTAGCTCAATTTTCCCCACTTGCTTTAAGCCAGAAATTTTGGACTTAGACCTAATAGTTTCTTGTTCTTGTTCTTTAGCTTTCTTAGCCTCTTCAGTCTTTGCATTATCTTCCTTTTCTTTGGCTTTTGCAGCTTCTGCTTTTTTCTTGTTGTCTTCTGATTCTCGCTCTCTTCTGGCTTCCTCTTCTTTCTTCTTCTCAAGTTCCTGCTCCCTAGCAAGACGCAACTCCTCCTTCTCTTTTTTGCGCTCCTCACTGACCTCTTTAGAAGCTACTTTTTTGCTTTTATCAGTTTCAAATTTATCTGATAAAACCTCGTACACTTCCGAAGATATCTTCGTGGTAGGTCTTGCTTCAATTTCGTAACCTTGAGTATTTAGATATTCCACAGCGCGATCTAGCGAAATATTAAATTCTCTCAGTACTTTATTTAATCTTGTTTGTTTTGATTCAGCCATAAATTGCCTCTAATATTACCTCTTATATATTGTTACAAAGATGAGTTTAAATAATCTATTCTTCAAACTCTTCTTTTAAAATTTTGATCACGTTCATAACCGTTTCTTCTTCCAAATCCGTTCTTCTTACGAGATCACTTACGTCTAATTCTAGGATACTTTTGGCAGTATCCAATCCTATTCTACTGAATTCTTTGATAACCCAGTCTTCGATTTCATCTGTAAATTCAGTCAATTCTACATCCTCTTCTTCGATACCATCTCTAAAGACTTCGATGTTATATCCTGTTAATTGACCAGCTAGTCTGATGTTGTGTCCTCCACGACCAATTGCCTTAGAAACCTCTTCTGGTTTTAAAGTCACTTCGGCGTATTTTTTCTCCTCATCCAGCTTGATGTTAACAATTTTTGCTGGGCTTAAAGCTCGCTGAATGTAAAGTTGTGGATTATTTGTATAGTTGATCACATCAATGTTCTCATTCCCTAACTCTCTTACAATTCCATGAATTCTGGATCCTTTCATACCTACACAGGCTCCAACAGGGTCTATCCTGTCATCGTAAGTGTCTACAGCAACTTTAGCTTTTTCACCAGGAATTCTTACTGCATTTTTCACGGTAATTAAACCGTCAAAAACTTCAGGTATTTCTTGCTCGAACAATTTCTCTAAAAAGACAGGAGATGTTCTTGAAAGTATAATCATTGGCTTATTACCTTTCAACTCCACTTTATCAATTACTCCTCTCACACTGTCTCCTTTTCTGTAGAAGTCAGCCGGGATTTGGTGTTCCTTTGGAATGATAAGTTCATTACCATCGTCATCCAGGAGGATCACCACATTGTGTCTTACGTGATGTACTTCAGCAGTATATATTTCACCAATTAAATCTTGAAAATACTTAAAGGTGTTGGTACTATCGTGTTCATGAATTTTAGAAATCAAATTTTGTCTTAAAGCTAAGATAGCTCTTCGACCTAGTTGAAAAAGTTTTACTTCCTCAGATACATCTTCACCAACTTCAAAATCGGGTTCAATTTTTCTAGCGTCGGTTAGAGAAATCTCAGCATTGTCGTCTTCTACTTCTCCATCATTAACTACAATCCTGTTTCTCCAGATTTCTAAATCCCCTTTATCTGGGTTAATGATAATGTCAAAATTATCATCCTGTCCAAATTTCTTTTTCAAAGCATTTCTGAAGACATCTTCAAGAATTGCCATTAAAGTTACTCGATCAATTAATTTGTCGTCCTTAAATTCAGAAAACGAGTTGATCAAATCGATATTTTCCATAATATCTTTATTTGTTAAAATTTATTATAACTTGAGCTTTCACGATATCTTCGAAAGCTATTTTTGCTTCTTTATTCACTTTGTGTTTTCCTTTACCTACTGGTTTTGGCTCTTTTGCTGTCCACTTTAAATGAATTTTGTCATCCTGTACATCAACCAGATCGGCATCTATATGTTGCTCTTTGGTATCTACAGACAACTTTCTACCAACATTTTTTTGATACTGTCTTGGGTAGAGGAGTGGTTCAGTGGCTCCGCAAGAAGCGACTTCCAGTGAAAAATCTTCAATCTCCCTATCCAGATTGTGCTCGATAGCTCTGCTGATGTTCACACAATCTGAAATAGATAAATCTCTGTCCCCATCAATAATGACTTTGATGCTGTTGTCTCCAGAAATTTGTAAATCAATTAGAAATAGACCTTTATCCTCTTGTAGACCTTGGTTCACTAAGGTCATAATTTGCTCTTTCTCTAAAGCCATTCTATACTTATAAAAAGAGGGGACTAATTTGTCCCCTCATATTCAAAACTTTGCAAATGTAATAATAATTTATCAGTTATAAAAGAGGGTGTTTTTTTATAATTTAAAGTAATTTTGAGTAAGCCTTAATTTTACGTTATGAAAAGAATTCTTGTTCCCACAGATTTTTCACAACAAGCCAATAACGCGCTTAAAGTGGCTGCTCAAATTGCAAAAAAATACGATAGCGAAATTTTTCTTCTCCATCTTCTTGAGTTGCCCCTGCAACTCATCGATCCTGTAAACGAAGGGGTAGGAGGTGATCTGCCTGAATCCATGTTTTTTATGAAACTTGCACATAAACGGTTTACAGATACTTTTGATAAGATGAGTTATTACCTTGATGGTGTCAACGTTCATGAAACAGTAGAATTTGACGAAGCATTTGACGGGATCATGTCTATAGCCAAAAAGCATGAGTGCGATCTTGTAGTTATGGGATCTAACGGGTCTGAAGGGCTGCAGGAAATTTTTATTGGATCCAATACCGAAAAAGTGGTACGATTTTCCAAAATCCCTGTTTTAGTTATAAAGGAAGAGGTTCCGATTTTTAAAATAGATTCTTTTGTGTTTGTTTCCAATCTGACGCTTTCCAACAGAAAAGCATTTAAAACAGCTTTGGATTTTTCTAAAAAATTAGAGGTCGACTTGCAGCTTGTGTACATCAATACACCACATAAATTTAAAACTACAGCTCAACTCGATGAGATTTTTGATGAGTTTACCAAGTCTATTGACTTTCACCCTTCTCACTTTCATATCTATAATGACATTACCGTAGAGCGAGGAATTCGAAATTTTGCCTCCAAAATGAATGCCGATTTAATTGGAATAGGAACTCATGGAAGAAAGGGTATTTCTCACTTTATGAGTGGCAGCCTTGCTGAAGACCTTGTTAATCATATTAAAAAACCAATTGTTACTTTTAAAATCTAAAACTTTCTATCACGATTAAAGCAATGATTTTTTAAGCCCTTCCAGATGAAAAGTCCAAACGTAGTTCCAAAAGGATTTGGTGTTATCCCTTTCGATTTCTTTTAACTTATAAGTAGTATTAACATCCTTATTCTTTATAAACACATTGCTTAACAAACTGGCGAAGTTGTTTTTACCACCATCTTTATTGAGAATATTCAGTTTCAATTTCTTGTAAGCGATTTGAAAATCGCCATTCATCTGGGTATTATTTCCAGAGAAAGACGTTTGTATTTGATTGATTGTTCCATCCAATTCCATCCGCATAGCTGGAGCAAAAAAGCCATTGACAGACTTATCTTCAACCCTTTTTAAAAGAGTAGACAAAAAGAAATCTTCATGGTCTGGTACAAAACTCAAGTTGAAATAAACTTCTGAACCCTTGGTGAATTTTGCTCTCAAGTCGGCCTTTATTTGTGGTTCTGGTGCATTTAAAGTGTTATGTATATTTACTATTTGACCTTCAACTGAATTAAATTTGAGCTCCCCTGGGCTTCTGTCTTTTTTTAATAATTCCTGATAGGTAAGACTCAGATCAGAAATAACCAGGGAATCGATGGCTAATTTAAATTTGAGGTCTCTCAAAGCTTGGCTGTATAAGGCTTTTATACTGGTGTCTGGGGCTATGGTTTTGTCTCTGTAAATATTAAAATCTGTAGAATCTATTTCGACCTTTTGTGCCATTATATTGAGTAGACTATCCTTTTTTTTAAGGCCAAATCCAGAAATTTTTAATGATTTAGCATTCAAATTCATTAAATCTGTTTGTTTTTGGATTTGATTTATATAATTGGATTTGGTGAACTTTGGTTTTAAATTGAACTCCCTGAATGCTAAATATTTATCTTCATAAATAAAGCTTTTTGCTTTTAAATCATGCAACTTGTCAAGGTTGTAGCTAATAGCTTTAGCATTGACTTTGATGGATTTGTTGTCTAACCAATCTAAATTCTCATCTAATGGCCAGGTTATGTCTTCTGCATTTAGGTTTAAATCGGCGACTTCGAGAATGGTTTTGGTTTCGTTTTCAACCGTGATACAGGCATCTTTAAGATTCAATTTCTGAATGCTTACTAGATCGATTTCCTTCTTCTTTTGCTTTATATTGGATCCCAGGATCAATTTGAGTCCTAGTCCCTGGGCATCAATTTTTTCAACCTTAATTTCTTTATGGAGTAAATAATGGATAAGATCTACATTTAGGTCTATCTCTTCAATTTCAATATTCTTTGTAGCATCGTCAAATCTAACTTCTCTCAAACTCATGCTACCGGCAAAGGCATTTACATTTACATCAGCGTATGTGAGTGCCGATTCTTCAGCTAATAAAGTCTTAATCTTTTTTGAAACATAATGATTGGTAACAAAATAACCGATGCTAATTAACACTAAGATTGCCAAGGCATATCTAAAAAAAGTCTTCATTTTGGATAGATTAGAATACTGGAAATTACATAAAAAACTCTAACCCTATACCAGGAGATTTAAATCTTTCTTGAGTCGTGTAAAAACAAGACAGGAGTTTCTGGACAACATAAGGAATCTGACGATGTACTGAATACTTCTTTGAAAATACTCAGGTTTTTTGCCATGATAAGGACAAGGTCAAAACTATTGATGCATTTTTCTTTTGATTTTGAAGTGAGTTCATCAACACTTTGAAACTTAAAAGAGTTTATGACTTTAGATATTAAGGCTTTAGAATTCTTTCTGCTAGTCCCAGAAGTTTTATCAAAACCAGTTGGTAATAGGTGGAGTTGGACTTGGTTAATAAACGATAATGAATCTAGAATATTAAAAATGCTGTAATCTGAAGTTATTGAAAAATCAGTAGGAAGTAAAGCCGTTTTTGGTAATTTTAGTTTTGCATTTTCAGGTACCATGATAATGGAACACTTGACTTTAGTGATAATTTCCAAGGTCTTCTTGTCGAAGAAAAGTCCGGTACTAAACACTGCTTTAGATGAATTGCCAAGCATAATTAAATCTACGCGTTGCTCTAAAATAACTTGACGAATACTTTCTATAAATGATCCTTCAATAAATTTGGTCTGAATAGTCCCGGTATCATAACCTTTCCGTTCAAGTAGTTCCTTGTCTTTCTTCAGCTTTTGACTAAAAATAACGCCGCATTTACCTCCACAACTTCCTTTTTGGCAAGGTGATTTAATATGTAGAATAGTAAAATTGACTTCTTGCTTATGGAAGAGCATTGCTGTATAATCCAACATATGAGTGGACGACGACGAGAAATCTGAAAGCAAAACTACATTCATAGATGAGAGGTTCTATGAATGCAAATGTACAGGGGGAATAAAATCCAAAATATGATAAAAGTCAGATTAGCTTTTATTGAGTTTATTTTCTCAATGATCGCTTGTTTTTGAAGTGTTTATGAATAAAGTTTATGATCAGGATAAGTCAAATAAAAGCCCTAATATCACTAAAAAACAATTACTTGCTTTTGCCAATCTAGTAGCAAAACTGATCTTCACATAGATGCGGGCTTGGTCTTCAAAAATAGAGCAGTTTTAAATTTTAAACGATTTTTTCCAAAGCTTCAAAATCATTTATTTTGATATTTCTGCCTTCTACATCTATAATTCCTTCTTTTTTAAAAGTAGAAAGTGTACGGATTAAACTTTCTGAAGCAATGCCTGCGACAGCTGCGAGATCTGCCCTGGAAATACGAATTTGGCTAAGTTTGTTCTTTTTTAACCGTTCTGAAAATAGAAGAATACTTTGAGCGGTTTTTCTCCTTACAGAACTGTAAGCCATGTCCATTAATTGGGATTTGGTTTCGCTTAAATGATCTCCCAACTGGTCAATAAATTCAAACATCGCCTGCGGATGTTCCATGAACAGATGCTTTACTTTGTCTGTAGAAATTTCAAAAACTGAGGTTGCCTCAAGAGCAGAAGCAAATTCTGAAACCTGCGATTGTTTTGTAAAGCTTAAGTTGCCAAAAATATCATTTACTTTGTGTATGGCTGTGATTAATTCTTTGCCATTCTCGTCAAGTTTGTAAGTTTTTACAACTCCTTTATCGATAAGGTATACGCAGTTTGAGGTTTGTCCATTTTCAAAAATGCTTTCACCTGCATCATAAGTACTAAGTTTCTCTTTCTTGAATAGTTCTTTTAAGGCTTCAAAAGACTGCAAATTAGAATCTGAGTGTAGTTGGTCCTTACTCGACTTAAGAATATCTGCCTTTGCAAGCCTGCTCTCGATAGCATCTATTAGTTCTTCCTCTTCAAAAGGTTTGGTAAGGTAGTCATCGGCGCCAAGATTCATTCCTTTGCGCACATCTTTATGGTCTGTTTTGGCTGAAAGAAAAATAAAAGGTATTTGTTTTAATACATCATTCCTGGATAAGTTTTCCAAAACCTGATAGCCATCCATTTCAGGCATCATGATATCACAAACGACCACATCGGGAAGAAAAACTGCAGCTTTTTCTACGCCAATTTTACCATTAGAGGCTGTTTCTACTTCGTAGCTGGACAGTTCTAGAAGTTCGGCCGTATTTTCTCTTACGGTTTTATCGTCTTCAATTAAAAGAATTTTCTTGCTCATGAACTTTCGGGATTTCTATGTAAAATGTGGTACCAACTCCTTCTTTAGATTCAAAGTTTATAAAACCGTTTAAGTTTTCCAAATGAACTTTAGCTATGTTTAGGCCAATTCCAGTACCTTGGTTATTTAAGGCATTCTCAGCTCTAAAGTAACGTTCAAAAATATGCTTTTGATCTTTTTTAGGGATACCCATACCTTCATCTTTTATTTTGAATTTAATCAAATTGCATTCAGACGGATCTACTTCAAAATAAATAGTGGTGTCTTCTGGTGAATATTTGATAGCATTACTTAATAAATTGGACAAGATCAACTCTAAGACATGCTTGTCTTGTGTTAAATTTAGATCCTCCAGGTTTTGAGGATAAACAATTTCTTGTCCATCTTTCAAAGTCACATTGGCATTGTAAATCACTTCATTCACTAAGGTGATCAAACTAAACTCCTCAAATTTGTAGGTGACTTTGCCAGATTCCAGTCTTTCAATCGAAAGGAAATCATTCAAAATACCAGTAAGGTAATGCACCTTATTTTTGATGGTGTTCAAATGTTTCTCTCTTTTGTCTTGTTGCTCGGTTTGAGTATATTTTTTTGCTAAAGTTGACGATGTAAGGATTCCACTGAGTGGGGTTTTGAATTCATGAGAAACCAGGGATAAAAATTTGGTTTTAAGTTCATTTAATTCTATTTCCTTCTGAAGTGCTTTTCTGGTCTTAGCTTCTGCCTGCTTTCGCTTTTGAATTTCACTTCCCAGTTTAGAGTTCAGGTGTTGTAATTCTTCAATCGTCAATTTCAGCTCTTCGGTACGCTGGCCTATCTTATGTTCTAGTCCTCGATTAAGTTCCTCAATTTCGTGCTTCTGAGCTTGCCTTTCAGTGATGTCAGTTATCAGAGACATGACGTAGCGTTTACCTTCAAACTCAAAAGGATTGAGCCCCGCTTCTACAGGAAAAATGTCTCCATTTTTTTTGAGGCCATAAAGATTCCTCCCATGTCCCATCTGTCGCTTTTCAGATTGCTCTATAAATTGCTCAACGTGTTTATGATGGTTGGGTCTGTAATTTTTAGGAATGAGAATATCCAGGTGCTTAGTAAGCAACTCATCTTTGGTGTATCCAAACATAGATTCTGCGGATGAGTTCACCTCTACGATGTGTTGAGTTTCATCTACGACAATGATTCCTTCTGAAATACCTTCAAACAGGAGACTGAAGATTTTAGAATTCTTTTGAAAATCGGTTTGGCTCAAAAGTCTTTATGGTTTTAAAATCTATACCCCACGTTAAGTCCAGCTCTAAGTACAAAATCGAAATTACGCTCAGAATTAAATTCATTGAACAGATTTCGACCTCCACCAAGGAATGCTTCTAGTATAACTCCTCCGCTGGAGACTAATTTATAACCTCCGCTTAATCCCAAAGCAAGGTCTGTAACGTCATCATCTATTCTTCCAGTACCGTCAGCATTAGGAATTCTATCTTCTACACTATTTAAATTGGCAAAGACTTCACCAAAAAATCCATCTGCATAATTATCGCCAAAATAAAACCTGTAATACCCGGTGAGATTATAATTGATATTCCATTCCACATAATCATCGAATGGGATCATTAAATTTACCCCTGCACCAGATTCTTCATTAAGTAAATACTCGTAGGTAACATCAAAGTTTCCTAAGATAAGGTAGCCGAGATTTATCTTTGGTTCATGAAACTCTGTATATGAAAATGTTGAGTCTTCGGATTGAGCAAATATGTTTATGGAAAATAAAAGGACTACTGCGATTAATAAGTTCTTCATGGTTTTGCTTTTTAGGCAAATATAAGACTTCAAGTTAAGCTTAAAAGCTATAGGTTAGATTGAATTGCTTATTTTTGTTGAAATTTAAATTAAGTCACATCGAAAATAAAACACATAAAGCAGGATTTGTCAACATTATAGGCAATCCAAACGTAGGGAAATCTACGTTGATGAATGCCTTCGTAGGAGAAAAACTTTCCATCATCACCAACAAAGCGCAAACGACCAGACATAGAATCCTAGGTATTGTAAGTGGAGAGGATTTTCAGATGGTGTTTAGCGATACACCAGGAATCTTAAAACCAGCCTACGAGTTGCAAAATTCTATGATGGATTTCGTTAAATCTGCTTTTCAGGATGCTGATGTTTTACTTTATTTGGTCGAGTTGGGAGAAAAGGCCTTGCAGGATGAAGCTTTTTTCAAAAAACTTCAACATGCGGAAATGCCAGTGCTATTGCTTCTCAATAAAATTGATAAAGGAAACGAAGAATTGCTTACAGCTCAGCAAAAACACTGGCAGGAGCAACTTCCTAATGCTGAGATTTTTGCCATATCGGCCTTAGAGAATTTTGGTGTAAATGAAGTTTTCAATCGAATTTTGGAACTTCTGCCAGAGTCACCAGCATTTTATCCTAAAGACCAGCTTACAGATAAGCCTGAACGATTCTTTGTGAACGAAAAAATCAGAGAAAAGATTCTGATGCACTACAAGAAAGAAATCCCTTACAGTGTAGAGGTAGAAACGGAAAGCTTTGAGGAGTCGGACTCTATTATCCGCATTCGTTCTGTAATCATGGTCGAACGTGAATCTCAAAAAGCGATTATTCTTGGGCATAAAGGTTCTGCCATTAAACGTGTAGGCACTGAGGCCAGAAAAGATTTAGAAAAGTTTTTTGACAAAAAAATTCACTTGGAGATGTATGTCAAAGTGAATAAGAATTGGAGAAGCGATGATAGACAGTTAAAGCGTTTTGGCTATAACAACAACTAGCAAATTAATTGAGACAAGGTCTTGAGCAGTGTTTGAGATTGAGGAGCAGCTTGTTTTCGGTTTTTTCTTGCAAACACATAGAGTCCAATCCAGGATAAGACGATGAAACACATCAAGACATAAATCAAGGTGTTGGAGTGATCCAGGGAGAGGTTGGTGTAAAGCCATACCACCAAACCTAAAAAAGCAAGGCCAAGAAAAAAGTGAACGAACATAAACAGCGTCCATAAGTTTGGGTTTGGTCCAAAAGTGCAATGCAGAACACAATCATCTTCTCTTTGTTCTATTTCAATATGTAATCTCGGAGAATAATAGTGTCTTTCGGAAATAGGAATGGATAACCACACATGTTCATCGAGTCTTTTTAAGGTTACAGATTTTGGAGTTTTGAGATTTTGATAGGTTTTGATGCGATCATAAATATCTATTCCAGAGATTTCAACCTTAAAGCGTGGCTTAAGTTGAAGCTGATTATTTAAATCTTTAATTGTTATCAATTCAGCCATAATAATTAAAAAAACTATTGCAATTTACAGCTTTTGAAAATGATCTCCTTTTTGAATAGTGTCTTTTGTACTGAATTTTGAAAGGTTGAATTTCAATAAAATCCCTTTAGCTTACTTTGCTTAGTATCTTTTAGTTTAGTGATAGCCTTAAGCCATGTATCGGAGACAAAAGGCTAACTTTTATAAAATTCAAAAGAAATAGCAAATTAAAACCCAATAGAGTTTGCATTAGTATTTAATGTACCTTTGCAAATTATTTAAAATACAGAAATGAATAGCATTGTAGCCGTTGTTGGTCGACCAAACGTAGGAAAATCCACCCTGTTTAATAGAATGATAAAGCGTAGAGAAGCCATAGTTGATTCTGTAAGTGGCGTTACGCGTGATAGGCACTACGGGAAATCGGATTGGAATGGGCGTGAGTTTACTCTTATTGATACTGGGGGCTATGTGATAGGGAGTGATGATGTGTTTGAAAAGGAAATCGATAAGCAGGTAGAACTGGCTATTGATGAGGCTGATGTGATTGTTTTTGTAGTAGATGTGATTACAGGGATAACCCCTATGGATGAGGATGTTGCCAAACTTCTGCGTCGAGTGAATAAGCCTGTTGTTCTTTGTGTGAATAAAGTAGACTCAAATAAAAATAGAACCGATGCTCTTGAATTTTATAATTTAGGACTTGGAGAATACCATTCTATTTCCGCGACAAGTGGAGGTGGAACTGGAGAATTGCTGGATGCGATTGTTGAAAAGCTTCCTGAGCGAGAGGTCGAAATTGATGAAGAATTGCCAAAATTTGCTATTGTAGGACGTCCTAATGCAGGAAAATCCTCGTTTATAAATGCTTTGTTAGGTGAAGATCGTTATATCGTTACCGATATTGCTGGAACTACAAGAGACTCTATAGATACGCGCTACAACAGATTTGGGTTTGACTTTAAACTTGTTGATACCGCTGGGATAAGAAGAAAAGCAAAAGTCAAGGAAGACCTTGAGTTTTATTCAGTCATGCGTAGTGTAAGAGCTATAGAGAATGCAGATGTTTGTTTAATTGTTCTTGATGCTTCCAGAGGGTTTGAAGGCCAGGACCAAAGTATATTCTGGCTGGCAGAAAAAAACAGAAAAGGTGTTGTGATTTTAGTGAATAAATGGGATTTGGTAGAAAAAGAGACCAACACCATGAAAGAATTTGAAGCTAAAATCAGGCAGGAAATTTCCCCTTTTGTTGACGTTCCGATTGTGTTTATTTCTGTTTTGAATAAGCAAAGAATTTTTAAAGCTATCGAAACGGCAGTTGAAGTTTACCAGTGCAGAAGCAAGAAGATTAAAACCAGAGAGCTCAACGATGTGATGTTGCCTATTATCGCTGAAAATCCACCTCCAGCCTTGAAAGGGAAGTACGTGAAGATTAAATTCATTACTCAGCTACCAACACCACAGCCTCAATTTGCTTTTTTCTGTAACTTACCACAATATGTAAAGGAGCCTTACAAACGTTTTCTTGAAAATAAATTGAGACAGGAGTTTAACTTTACGGGCGTACCGATCTCTATTTACATGAGGAAGAAATAGAAAAGGGTTTTGGAATCAAAATAAACTTACCAGCTTCCGCCAGCACCGCCGCCACCAAAGCTACCGCCACCGAAGCCACCACTAAATCCTCCGCCGCCAAAGCTGCCTCCGGATGAGCCACCAAAGCCGCCGCCTCCCATACTTCTTCCCATACTTCCCAATATGAGAAAGTCAAGCAAGTCTGGGCCTCGACTGTTGTTGCCGCCTCCTGGTCCATTACCTTTGTTTTTTCTTCTGAATAGAATCAAGAGCACAATGAACACTAATATTGGAAAAATGGCAAACGGCCAGGTCCCTTGGTTTTTGGAGTTGTCCTGAAGTTCAGAGGCATCAAATCGTCCCGCTAAAACCTCAAAAATAGCAGTAGTTCCTCGATCAATACCTTCATAATAATCCCCTTTTCTAAATTCTGGAAGAATAATATTCTCAATGATCGTTTTGGTTGTTGCATCGGTTAAATATTGTTCGAGACCATAACCCGTCGTAATCCAGATTTTACTGTCCGTTTTCGCTATTAATATAAGCAGTCCATTATCTTCCCCTTTTTGTCCAATCTCCCATTTTTGGGCCCATTCTGCCGCATAAGTTCCTATATATTCACCGTTTAATGAATTGATAGAAGCCACAACTATCTGGGTGGAAGTGGAGTCGGCATAAGTTTCTAATTTTTGTCTAAGTTGATTAACTTCATTATCCTTAAAAAGTTTAGCGTCGTCATAAACAGCCATTGCTTTTGAAGGCTTGTCAGGGATTTCAACCTGAGAAAATCCATTTGAAACGAAACAGAATAGAGCTATTGTAGTGTATAAAAATAGTCGAGGTAGTGACTTCATAACTTAACCTTTAGAAATTTCGTTGTCCAGTTCGTTGGCGTCATCAGATTGATAGGGGAAATGTTGCTTAAGTTGTTTGCCAGCTTCCAGTACGCCATTCACAATGCCCTGCTTGTAGTTACCAGATTTAAACTGACTTATAATTTCATCTTTTGTACTTTCCCAAAAACCTTTTGGAACCACATCATTGATACCTTTATCTCCTAAGATTACAAGTTGGTGGTCATCTATGGATACATAGATCAATACACCATTGGATAGTTCGGTTTTGTGCATTTCAAGCTTCTGAAATATTTCCAGAGCGTGGTCAAAACGGTCTCCTGGGCACGTATGTTCGATATGAACCCGTATCTCACCTGAGGTGTTAAGTTCAGCTTCTTTGATGGCTTCTACAATCTCTTTCTCGTCATCTGGACTTATAAATTCAGATACTTTCATCTGCTCTGATCTTTTAATTAAAATCGAATTCTACTTCTTTAGCGTTTTCCGCACCCTCATCTGCAGAATATCTTGACATCTCTTCAAAATCGAACCAACCTGCAAAGATAGAATTAGGAAATACCTTAATATGTGTATTGTATTCACCAACTGTAGAATTGTATCTGTTTCTTTCTACATTTATCCTGTTTTCAGTTCCTTCCAGCTGAGTTTGAAGGTTCATAAAATTCTGATTGGATTTTAAATCTGGATAGCGTTCTACGCTAACCAGTAATCTGGACAATGCAGAATTTAATCCACCTTGAGCCTGCTCATATTGTTTTATGTTTTCTGAGGTAAGGTTATCAGCGTTTATATTTACAGAAGTCGCTTTGGCTCTGGCTTCTATCACTTCAGTAAGCGTGTTTCGTTCAAAATCTGCAGCACCTTGTACCGTTTTTACAAGATTCCCAATGAGATCGTTTCTGCGTTGATAAGCGCTTTCCACATTACTCCATGCTGTCTTCGCATCTTCTTTTAAAGTCACAGCGGTGTTGTTGAATCCTTTGGTCCAGCTGTATAAACCGAATCCGACAACAACAATAATAATTACAGGAATTAACCACTTTTTCATGTTCTAAATTATTTTAAAGTTGATTTTTGATTGAGATAAGTTCAGATTTTATCGCTTTCAATTTGCTTATCAGTTCAAATTTTGAAAGGGTTTCTTTTTTGTCTTCACGAAGATGTGTTTTAGCTCCTTCAAGGGTAAATCCTCGTTCTTTGACTAAATGGTAAATTAAATCAATGGTTTTGAGATCCTCTTGGGTGAATTTTCTATTTCCTTTTGAATTTTTCTTAGGTTGAATTTCATCAAATTCTTTCTCCCAAAATCGAATCAAAGACGAATTAACATCAAAAGCTTTGGCTACTTCTCCAATCGTATAGTAAAGTTTTTCTCCAAGCTGGTGCTTCATCAGTCAAGAGATTGATTTTCAAGAGCAGATTGGTTCAGCATAATATCATATTCCTCAGCAGTCAAGTCACCATGATAGAAGTTGATAGGGTTCACTACTTTGCCATTTTTATGAACTTCATAATGTAAATGTGGTGCTGTTGAAAGACCAGAATTACCTACATAACCAATGATCTCTCCACGTTTTACTTTTTGCCCAGGCTTGACATTAAATTCACTTAAATGCGCATAATAGGTCTCGTAACCAAAACCATGGTCGAGAACGATTAGATTTCCAAAGCCACTGGTGCGTCTGGCTTTTTTAACAGTAGCATTACCTGTAGCGAAAACTTCAGTATTGGCAGGAGCAGAAAAATCCATTCCATTGTGCATTTTTCGATATTTTAAAATCGGATGCATACGTATGCCGTATCCAGAAGCCATTCGTTTTAAGTCATCATTCTTAACTGGCTGTATAGCAGGAATAGATGCTAAAAGTGCTTCCTTATTTTTGGCTAAAACAGCAATTTCATCCAAGGATTTGGATTGAATCACCAAACGCTTGGATAACTGATCCAAGTTCTTGGTGGTTTCTTCAATGATTTCAGAATTTTCAAAACCTTCCAGATTTTTATATCTGTTGATACCTCCAAAACCAGACCGGCGTTGCTCTTCAGAAATTGGATTCGCTTCAAAGTAAACTCTATAGATATTGTTGTCACGGTCCTCCACATTTTCTAAAACATCTACAACGTCTTCCATGCGTTTGTTCAAAAGTTCGTATTGAAACTTCATATTTTCAATCTCTCTTTTGTAAGCTTTTTCTTTTGGTGTTTCCACATTAGGAATGTTGAGGTAGATCAGTGCTAATACAAAACTTGTGGCGATGATTCCTAACAGGAAAAGCGTACCTAAAGCAAAGTTTTTCCCTTTCTTGGGTTCAATTTTGCGGTAGGATAAAGTTTCACTATCGTAGTAATATTTAACTTTACTCATTCTCTAATTTTATAGTATTTTTGCGCCTATTGGGTTGCAAACAACTATTATGTAACCTACAAATATAACTTAAATTTGAAACACCTTAAAATAAATTCAGCTCAGACTTTATGAACTCAATACTTCTTCGACGTCAATTTCTAGAATTTTTTGAAAGCAAATCTCACGCCAAAGTAGGTTCAGCTCCTATTGTGCTTAAAGATGATCCAACCTTGATGTTTACCAATGCTGGTATGAATCAATTCAAATCTTATTTTTTGGGTAATTCCGAACCAAAATCAAAACGGGTGACAAATTCTCAAAAATGTTTACGTGTAAGCGGTAAGCATAACGACCTGGAAGAAGTAGGTAAAGATACCTATCACCATACCATGTTCGAGATGTTGGGAAATTGGAGTTTTGGAGATTATTTCAAAAAAGAGGCTATTGAATGGGCCTGGGAGTTTTTGACTAAGGTGTTGAAAATCAATAAAGACAATTTATACGTCACCATTTTTGAGGGTGACAAAGCAGATGGGCTTGAAAAAGATACCGAAGCCTATGAAATTTGGAAGGCTTTAGTTGAAGAAGACAAGATTCTATTAGGCAACAAAAAAGACAATTTCTGGGAAATGGGAGATCAGGGACCTTGCGGACCTGCTTCAGAGATTCACGTTGATATAAGGTCTAAGGAAGAAAAAGAACAAACTCCAGGGAAGGACCTGGTCAACCAGGACCATCCTCAGGTCGTAGAAATATGGAATTTGGTTTTCATTCAATACAATCGAAAAGCAAACGGAACTTTGGAAACCCTTCCTTCCAGGCATATCGACACCGGTATGGGTTTTGAACGTTTATGTATGGTGATGCAGGATAAGACTTCCAACTATGATACGGATGTGTTTACTCCGCTGATTCAAGAAATTGAAAGAATTACGACTCAAACTTATGGCCAATCAGAAGAAATTGATGTAGCGATAAGAGTTATTGCAGATCACGTAAGGGCCGTGGCTTTTGCAATTGCCGATGGACAATTACCAAGCAGTACAGGAGCAGGTTATGTGATTCGCCGAATTTTAAGAAGGGCTATACGTTACGGATTTACATTTTTGGATGTAAAAACACCATTTATTTATCAGTTAGTCAACGTGCTTTCTAAACAGATGGGAGAAGCTTTTCCAGAAATTTCATCTCAAGCCGAGCTTTGTAAAAATGTGATTCGAGAGGAAGAAAAATCATTTTTGAGAACATTAGAACAAGGCCTTGGATTGCTGGATAACTTGATGGACAACTCTTCTTCAAAAACCATTAGTGGTGAAAAGGCCTTTGAGCTTTTCGATACCTTTGGTTTTCCTATAGATTTGACCAATCTTATTTTAAGTGAAAAAGGTTACAAATTGGATTTTGAAGCTTTTCAAAAAGAACTAGCTAAGCAAAAGAAAAGATCTAAAGATGCAGCTCAAACCAGTTCAAGCGACTGGACAGAAGTCAACTCAAACGAAAGTGGAGAATTTGTGGGTTATGATCAAACTGAAGCCGAAACTCATCTACTAAAATATAGAAAAGTCACTTCTAAAAAAGATGGTGAGCAGTACCAGTTGGTATTGAGCAAAACGCCCTTTTATCCAGAAGGTGGTGGTCAGGTTGGTGATACAGGTTATTTAGAATTTAAGGATGGGAACAAAGTTTATATCCTCGATACCAAAAAGGAAAACAACCAGATCATCCATTTTTCTAAGACGCTTCCATTAGCACTGGAAGAAGAATTTAAGGCTGTGGTTAATGTGACTCGAAGAGAAAAAACCGCTGCCAACCATACAGCAACACATTTGCTTCATCAGGCTTTGAGACATATTTTAGGAACTCACGTGGAACAAAAAGGTTCTATGGTTCAAGCAGACTATTTAAGGTTCGACTTCTCTCATTTTTCAAAACTAACAGAAGAAGAATTGAAAGCTGTTGAAAATTTTGTCAACCAAAGAATTCAGGAAAATCTAGTTTTTGAAGAAGAGAGACAAATCGCTTATGATGCAGCGATTGAGAAAGGGGCGATTGCACTTTTTGGTGAAAAATACGGCGATAAAGTCAGGCTGGTTCAATTTGGTAATTCTAGGGAATTATGTGGAGGAACTCACGTGAGCAATACTTCAAAGCTCTGGCATTTTATCATTAAAAACGAATCTTCGGTTGCTTCTGGAATCAGACGTATAGAAGCTATTACCTCCGAAGCTGCTAAATCGTTTCTCACCAAAGAGTCACAAGTTTTAAATACGGTTAAATCTATTCTGAATCAACCGCAGGATGTTTTAAAATCTGTACAGTCTCTTCAGGAAGAAAACGCAAACCTGAAGAAGGAAGTTGAGCAGCTCAATCAGCTGAAGTTGAAGCAGATTAAAACAGAGTTGCAGTCTCAATTTGAAATAATTAATGGGATAAATTTTGTGTCTCAAAAAGTTGATCTCGATGCTGGAGCTATGAAGGATTTAGCCTTTCAAATCGCGGGAGAGACTGATAATGTGTTTATCGTTTTAGGTTCAGAGACTGGTGGTAAAGCGCTATTGGCTTGTTATATTTCGAAATCTTTGGTAGATGCCCAAGGCTGGAATGCGGGTCAAATCATTAAATCTCTGGGCAAACACATCCAGGGCGGCGGCGGTGGTCAGGCTTTTTTCGCTACAGCAGGAGGAAAAAATCCTAAGGGAATCTCTAAGGCTTTAGTTGAAGCCAAGTCCATGGTAGAGCAAAAATCAACCGCAGGATAATATGAAATTATCAACTGAAGTTCCTCTGAAACCAATTTCAGATCCTATAGATTACAATTCTCAATTAGTATGTTTGGGATCTTGTTTTGCAGAGCACATCAGTAAGAAATTGGATGATTTTAAATTTCGGGTCACGAGCAATCCTTTCGGAATTTTATTTCATCCTGAAGCAATTCTGAATGTAGTTGAAAAAGCTGTAAATAATCAAGAATTTATTTTGGACGATGTGTTTCAACATCATCAAAAATGGCATTCATTTTTCTCTCATTCAAGATTAAGTAGGAATTCATCCGCAGAAATCTTAGCGATATTAAATTCAGCAAAAAGTGAACTTCAGCAAGCTATTACTGAATCTTCTCATATAGTTATAACACTCGGAACCTCATTTATATACAGAGAAAAATTTTCTGGACATGGAGTGGCTAACTGTCATAAGCTACCTCAAGATCAGTTTGAAAAAAAATTATCTGCAATCGAAGAATTAAAGCAAATTTTGAGTCAGCTCATTTTAAATTTTGAAAAACTGAATTCTGAAGTCAAACTCATATTTACGGTTTCTCCAGTTCGCCACACCAAAGACGGGATGGTCGAAAACCAAAGGAGTAAAGCGCACTTGATCTCAGCTTTGCATGAAGTTTTAGAAGAAAAATCAAGGTCTTGTTTTTACTTTCCTTCTTATGAACTGATGATGGATGAGTTTCGAGATTATCGGTTTTATGACAGAGATTTAATTCACCCTAACGCATTGGCAGTAGATTTGATTTGGGAGAAATTTAAAACAAATTTCATTTCTGAACGTGTTTACATCGACATGGGTAAGGTGGAGAAACTTCAGAAATCTATTGCGCATAGACCATCTGAAAACAAGGGCGAAGCTTTTGAAAAACTAAAGGCTTACCAATATAAATTTAAAGAGGAATTGATCAACAAATATCCTTTTATGAATTTTAAAAATCTATGACGAGACGACAGGAAATATTAAAAGTTGCTAAAACTTTGTTTAGAGATAAGGGTTACAGGTCTGTGAGTATGCGGGATTTAGCAAAGGCTATGGACTTTAAGGCGGCGAGTCTTTACAATCACATTAGCTCCAAAGAGGAAATACTAGCTGAGATCACCTTGGATGTAGCTCATTATTTTACCAAAGAAATGGAGTTGGTCAAGAGCATTGAAGTTGATGCTAAAACCCAACTTGAGGCTGTTATCAATCATCATATTGATCTTACTCTGCAAAAACCGGAAGCGATAGCTATCGTAAATAACGACTGGATGCATCTGGAAGGCGCTCACTTTGAAGAATTCTTGAAACTTCGAAATACTTATGAGCAAGATTTAAGGGATATTATTAATAAAGGTGTGGAATCGGGAGAACTAAAAGCCAAAAATGTGGAAGTGATTCTTTTTGCAATGTTGTCTACGCTTCGAACTCTACATTCCTGGTATAGAAAACGAAGCGGGGTAAATGGTCAACAATTAAAAAATGACATTACTGAAATTCTTCTCAATGGAATTGTAACCAATGAATCAAAATAACTTCTTTATTCAAGTCAATGGTTTTAATTTCTAATGCTTTGCTTATTTTAGGTGTATGTATTTGAAAATTGGAAAGCCTTTACTTGATTTTATTTTGAGCTTAATTGGGCTTCTTTTACTGGCTCCTTTTTTAATATTGATTTCGATTATACTTCTCTTTATTCATAAATCCAATCCTCTTTTTTTTCAAAACCGGATCGGACAATTTGGAAACCCTTTTACAGTTTATAAATTTAAGACCTTAAAAGAAAATGGTCAATCTCATCCGTTTTTGAAATTGCTACGGCATACTAAAATTGATGAGTTGCCACAGTTGATTAATGTATTAAAGGGAGAAATGAGCCTGGTTGGCCCAAGGCCTGATATTCCTGGATATTACGATCTTTTGGAAGGAGAAAACCGACTCGTTCTAAACCTTAAACCTGGACTTACTGGCTATGCTTCTTTGAAATATGTAAACGAAGAACACCTTCTGAGTGAACAACAAGAACCTCTTAAATATAATGATGAGGTTATATTTCCTGAAAAAGTAAAACTGAATCTTTACTATTATAGAAACGTTTCCCTTTTGTTTGATCTCAATATTCTTATGAAAACGGTACTTTTACCTTTCAAAAGCTAATCCTATATTATGACTTCAGAATTATCAAAAATTTGGTTATCCTCGCCACATATGGGTGGTCAAGAAGAGGAGTTCGTGTCCAAAGCTTTTAAGGAAAACTGGATTGCACCATTGGGCCCCAATGTAAATGGTTTTGAAGCCGATCTGGAGGAGTATTTAGGTCAAGATAAGCATATAGCGGTACTGAGTAGTGGAACTGCAGCCATTCATTTAGCCTTAGTTCAGCTAGGGGTGACTCAAGGTGATGAGGTGATTTGCCAAAGCTTTACCTTTTGTGGCTCTGCCAATCCTATTATGTACCAAGGGGCTACACCAATTTTTGTGGATAGTGAAACTACCACCTGGAATATGTGTCCTAAAGCGCTTGAGCAAGCCATTATAGATAGGATAGCTAAAGGCAAAACACCTAAGGCTATTATTCCGGTTCATCTTTATGGCATGCCTTATCTGGTCGACGAGGTTGCAGCTGTGGCTGAAAAATACAACATCCCCATCATCGAAGATGCTGCTGAATCCTTGGGTTCGACCTATAAATCTAAGCGCTGTGGGACCTTCGGGGAGTTTGCAGCTTTATCCTTTAATGGAAATAAAATAATCACCACATCTGGGGGTGGAGCTTTAGTTAATCAATCGAAAACAGCCAAAGAAAAGACGGTGTTCTATTCGACTCAGGCCAGAGATCATGCTGCACACTATCAACATTCTGAAATTGGGTTCAATTACCGAATGAGTAATATTTCTGCAGGAATAGGTAGAGGACAAATGCAAGTTTTGGATGAGCATGTAGCCTTAAGAAGACAAATGCATCAGTTTTATGTAGATATTTTTAAAACTATTAGAGGTGTAGAAGTGTTTACAGAGCCTTCTGACGATTACTACAGCAATCATTGGCTATCCGCGATTCTAGTAGATCCTCATAAAACCAAAGGGATTGATAGAGAGCAGTTGCGTTTACATCTTGAAACTCATAATATTGAAAGTAGACCTTTGTGGAAGCCAATGCATTTACAACCGGTATT
This sequence comes from uncultured Mesohalobacter sp., assembly GCA_964577705.1. Classification (GTDB taxonomy): domain Bacteria; phylum Bacteroidota; class Bacteroidia; order Flavobacteriales; family Flavobacteriaceae; genus Psychroflexus. The sequence goes on along the minus strand of CAZOAD010000026.1, from coordinate 8,246 downwards.
TGCCGATATGCCTTTCTATGGGGGTAAAGTGGCAGAAGAATTATTTGAAAACGGACTTTGTTTACCCTCGGGATCTAACCTTGAAGACGACGATAGAAAACGAATAAAAGCAGCTATTTTAGAAGTGTTTAAATCATAAATTCATGGATATTTTCGATATTATAGAAAAAAGACGTTCTGTTTTTCCTAAACAATTCAACGATGAGCCAATTAAAAAGCAGGAGTTGGATAAAGTGCTTTCTGCAGCCAACTGGGCTCCAAATCATAAACATACAGAGCCTTGGCGTTTCAAAGTAATGCAGGGTGAAGGTAAGTCGAAACTTGCAAATTACCTGGTTGAGAAGAACGCTGAAGTAGAAGGGAAGCCCTCTTCTTTCAAAAGAAAAAAAATCATTTCAAAATTTGAGCAGTCCCATACGGTTATTGCCATCTGCATTCAAAAAAGTCCAAAAGGAAAACCACCGGAATGGGAAGAAATCTCTGCAGTAGCTATGGCGGTTCAAAACATGTGGTTGGTTTGTACAGGACTGAATATTGGAGCTTACTGGAGTTCCCCATCACTCATTCATCTAGTTGACGGCTTCTTTAATTTGAATGAAGGTGAAGCTTGTCTAGGGTTTTTCTATATGGGAAAATTCGATGGCGAACTTGAGCCAGGTAAACGAAAATCTGACATAGAAACCAAAGTGCAGTATTTCTCTTAAGCTACGATAGACCAAAATTTGCTAAATAATTTAACATCAATTTTTCTAATTATAAACTAACAATCGTTAGTTTTGTTATTAAATATTGAATAGATGCCAAGTTTTTTTCCGATAAAAGTAAAGGATGTTTATAAAGAGACCGAAGATTGTTCTGTAGTCACTTTTGATATTCCTGAAGAGCTGAAATCCGATTTTAGCTATCATCAAGGTCAGCATTTGACTTTAAAAAAAGACATCAATGGGGAGGATATAAGACGATCTTATTCATTATGTTCGAGCCCAGTGGATGATGAATGGAAAGTAGCTGTGAAGCAAATTTTTGAAGGAAAATTTTCAACCTACGTCAACCAGGAACTTAAAGCTAATGATATTTTAGAAGTCATGCCTCCCAGTGGAGAATTTGGAGTCGATGTACAGGAGGAGGTTGAAAAAACTTACTTGTTTTTTGCTGCAGGAAGTGGAATCACTCCGATTTTATCGATGATCAAGACACATTTAGCAAAAGAGCCAAAGGCAACTTGTAAATTGTTTTATTTGAATAAGAATGCAAAATCCATTATCTTCAAAGAAGAAATCGAGCAGATTCGTAACAAGTATTTTGGCAGATTCGAAATTTTTTATTTTCTGACTCGAGAACAACGTGACATTGAACTGCTTAATGGAAGATTTACCCCAGAGAAAATTCAAACGCTTTCCAAAACGGTTTTCGATATCGAAGAGGTCAGCGATGTGTTTATATGTGGACCAGAACAAATGATTTTTATGATTCGGGATGAACTCACTGATTTAGGTTTAGATAAAAACAGCATCCACTATGAATTATTTGTATCCGGATTATCTGAAGAAGATAAGAAAAAGGCCGAGGCTGCGATGGCTAAGCGAAAAGATGGAACTCAAATCACTATTTTAGATGGAGGAAAAGAGTTTCACTTTGCCATGACCAAAGAATACGATAATATTTTGGACGCTGCTCTGGCAGCAGGGGCAGATTTGCCTTTTGCTTGCAAAGGTGGGGTTTGCAGCACTTGTAAGTGCCGTGTGATGGAGGGGAATGTGGAAATGAAGTTAAATTACGCCCTAGAAAAAGAAGAAGTGGCTCAAAATCTGGTGCTTAGCTGTCAGGCGGTACCAACTACAGACCAAGTAACTGTTGATTTTGATGTTTAATATAAGTTGAATAATTTAAGCTATGAATACTATGGAAACTATGAAGAATACAGATGAACAAACGAAAAGCTTAGAAGATATTTTTGAAGCTAAAATCGCTCGTGATGAAAAAATCGAGCCTAAAGATTGGATGCCAGAAAAATACAGAAAAACGCATATTCGACAGATTTCGCAGCATGCGCATTCTGAAATTGTTGGCATGCTTCCCGAAGGAAACTGGATTACTAGAGCGCCTTCTTTGCGACGAAAAGTAGCGCTTTTAGCGAAAGTACAGGATGAAGCGGGTCACGGCCTTTATTTGTATTCAGCATGTGAAACTTTAGGAATTTCCAGAGAAGAATTATACGAGCAATTGCATTCTGGTAAAGCCAAATATTCAAGCATATTTAATTATCCTACTTTAACCTGGGCAGACATCGGAGCCATTGGCTGGCTAGTTGACGGTGCTGCGATTATCAACCAGGTGCCGCTTTGTAGTACCTCTTTTGGACCTTACGCCAGAGCAATGGTACGCGTATGTAAAGAGGAAAGTTTCCATCAAAGACAGGGCTATGAAATTATGATGACTCTATGTAATGGTACGCAGGAACAAAAAGATATGGCTCAAGACGCTCTAAATAGATGGTGGTGGCCTGCATTAATGATGTTGGGGCCAACAGATGATGCTTCCACGCATACAGAACAGTCCATGAAATGGAAGTTGAAACGTAAAAC
>CAZOAD010000026.1:0-5618 GCA_964577705.1 uncultured Mesohalobacter sp. | reverse complement strand
TAATAAAGAACGAATATCAGCTAGAAAAAATGCATGGGACAATGGCGAGTGGGTAAGAGATGCTGCCGTTGCTTATGCTGATAAACAAGCAGAAAAAAAAGTTAAAGAAGCGGTCTAGATTAAAGTCGAAATTGAAGTTGAAGTCGAACTCAGAGATGTTGCATTAAATCGGATACTATGAATTATGATTTAAGTGACCGATTAGAAAATTTTGCCGCGAACATTATCTTACTTTACGACAAAAAACCCTCTAGTTATGCTGGCGATTATTTAGCTAAACAACTTATAAGATCATCATGTTCATCTGCTTTAAATTATGGTGAAGTTCTCGGTGCTCAATCAGAAAAGGATAAACTATTTAAATTGAGTATTTGCCTAAAAGAACTTAGAGAGTGTTTACGAAATTTAAATATTCAAACCAAGGCAGGTTTATTGGCTATTGAAAATTTAAATTCATTAAAAGACGAGAATGATCAATTGATACGGATAATTGTAACTCGAATTAAAAATATTAAAAAGTCATAATGAAATTTCAACTTCAATTTCGAGTTCAGTTTCTATAACTAACAACATTAAATATGAAAAACAAGAAAAACTGGCCCCTCTGGGAAGTGTTTGTAAGAAGTAAAAATGGCTTAGAGCATCGTCATTTTGGGAGCTTGCATGCTCCAGATGCCGATATGGCGCTTAAAAATGCAAGGGATGTGTATACCCGAAGAAGTGAAGGGGTGAGCATATGGGTGGTAGAATCTAAGAACATAAAAGCTTCCAATCCCGATGATAATGGAGAAATGTTTGAGCCTGCAGCTGACAAAGCTTACCGACACCCTACTTTTTATGAATTGCCAGACGATATTGAGCATATGTAGCGAATGAGACTCTATAGTCTCTTTAAAGACGATTCAAAATGACAAATGAAAATTTAATTCAATACATCTACGGCATTGCCGATAACTCACTGATTCTAGGTCAGCGGATTTCAGAACTTTGTGGACACGGTCCCACTCTGGAAACTGATATTGCAATGACCAATATTGCTCTAGATTTACTGGGTCAAACCAGAAGCTATTATCAATATGTGGCTGAGTTATCTAAATCTGATATCACAGAGGATGATGTAGCGTTCTTGAGAACCGAGCGAGAATATAAAAATGTACTACTAGTCGAGCAGCCTAATACAGATTTTGCCTACATTATTGTGAGACAATATTTTTTTGATGTGTTTCACTTTATGTTGCTCAAGGAGTTGGAAAATTCTAAAAATGTCAACTTTCAGGCGATCGCCAAAAAGAGTCTAAAGGAAGTGTCTTACCACAAACGCTTTTCTGGAGATTGGTTGAAACGTCTTGGGGATGGAACAGAAGAAAGCAAACTAAAAGCTCAAAATGCGGTCAATGATTTATGGGTATATACCAATGAATTATTTCAAATGACAGCCAATGATAAAACAGTTTCAGAGGCAGGTTATGGTGTTAATACCGAAAATTTGAAAGTTGAGTATTATGACACAATTAAAGCATTACTAAAAGAAGCAACTTTGGATATCCCAGAAGTAGAATACTTTCAAAAGGGCGGTAAGGATGGAATTCATACCGAACACATGGGTTACATTTTGACCGATATGCAATATATGCAGCGTACCTATCCCGATATGAAATGGTAAGGTAGATCTTAGACATTAGACTTTAGATCGTAGATTTTAGAACCCAAATTCAAAATTTTTAATTATTCATTAAAAATTCTTTCAATACATGACTGATCAAGCAGACATAGCTACAGAACTTTTCGATATTTTAAAATCGGTTCCCGATCCGGAAATTCCTGTTCTATCGATCATCGACCTGGGGGTGGTTCGCTCAGCAAAACTTCTTGCAGATAATGTAGCTAAAGTAGAAATTACTCCAACCTACAGTGGATGTCCCGCTATGGATGTGATTGGTGATGATATTAAAACCGAGCTTCAAAAACACGGTTATACACCACAAGTTAAGCTCATACTTTCTCCAGCCTGGACCACAGACTGGATGACCGAGGAAGGTAAACAAGCGCTTAAAGATTACGGTATTGCCCCCCCGATGGACGCCACTTCAGACAAGGATGCTCTTCTTGGCAACAAGCGTGTCATACCTTGTCCTCAATGCGATTCCAAAAATACAAGACTCGTGAGTCAGTTTGCTTCCACAGCTTGCAAAGCCATGTTTAAGTGTGAAGACTGCGAAGAAACCTTCGACTACTTCAAATGTTTAATTTAATAGGGCTTTGGCGGTTACCCTCATTCCCAAAGCTTTGGGAAAAGGGTCTGGCCTGCCTTCCAAGGAACGCAGGCAGGCTTTCGGCAGTCGCTTTCCAGTCAAAAAAACGAGAAGAGCTCCAACAAACGCCTCAATCCTTAACCGAAGTTGACTTTATTTATTTAGTCTCTAATTTCTCTAACCGTGTTTGTTTCAAGTTTTTCAATTCATATTCCACTTCAACCTTTAAATGCTTTACATGCCAATTTTGTAACTTTTCACCCTTAAAATCTTTAAACAACTTAACCTATGGACTCAAGTATCTTACTCAAAATTCAAGATCAAGTCGCCTACATAACATTCAACAGGCCTAACAAATTCAACAGTTTTAATCGGGAAATGGCCTTTTTGCTACAGAAAACCTTAGATGATTGCATTCGCAACGACGAAGTAAGAGCAATTGTATTGACCGGAGAGGGAAAAGCCTTTTGTGCGGGTCAGGATATTCAGGAAATCACCGATCCCGATCAACATCCTGGATTTAAACAAATACTCGACGACCATTATAATCCTATCATTACCAGAATCAGAAATGTAGAAAAGCCCGTAGTCGCTGCCGTTAACGGTGTGGCTGCCGGTGCAGGGGCTAACATCGCCTTAGCCTGCGATATCGTAGTGGCTCACGAGCAGGCCAGCTTTATACAGGCTTTTTCTAAAATTGGATTGATACCCGATTCTGCTGGGACTTTCTTTTTACCCCGACTTATAGGATTCCAAAGAGCTTCAGCCTTAGCTATGCTCGGGGATAAAGTCGGTGCTGTAGAGGCAGAGCGCATGGGGATGATTTATAAATACTATTCTACAGACACCTACCAGGAGGAGGTAAAAGCACTAGCTGAGAAATTGGCTAAAATGCCAACCAAAGCGCTAGCCTACACTAAAAAAGCCTTAAACAAATCCTTCAACAATTCATTGGAAGAGCAGCTTGCTTTAGAATCTGAATACCAAATCGCCTCTGCTTCTACCGAAGATTATGAAGAAGGCGTCAATGCCTTTATGGAAAAGAGAGAAGCGAAGTTTAATGGGAGGTAAGTAAATAATTTCAAAATACAAATTTGTTATTTTTCATTTCAAATTTGAGATTAGCATATGACAGCTTCAGAACTTGAAAATAGATTAATAGATTTTGCTGTAGCTTGTATTAAAATTGCAAGCAAAGCGAATAAATCTTTTGCCTCAGAGCATATGAATAGTCAATTGATTAGATCATCCACAAGTATCGCTTTAAACTATTCTGAAGCTCTTGGAGGTTCTTCATTCAGAGACTACATATATAAAATGCAGATTTGTTTAAAAGAACTTAAAGAATCCAAAACCAATTTACGTATTCAATGTAGATCTGATTTTTATGAGGATGACGAATTAATCCAGACGTTAATCAAGGAAGTTGAGGAACTCATTAAGATTTTTTCAAAAAGCATATCAACTTCGAAAAAGAAAAATGGATTGAAGTGAACCTGTTTTTTCATTTAAGTCAAAAATTTGAAATAAGAATTTTGAAATAATAAATAATAAATATGATTATAGCAATAATAGGAAGCGGAACTATGGGAAGCGGTATTGCACAGGTTGCGGCCACTGCTGGATGCCAGGTGAAGCTCTACGATACCAAAACAGAAGCACTGGATAAAGCCAAAAACGCTTTAGAGAAGATATTACTTCGACTTATTGAAAAGGGTCGAATTGATGAAAAAGAAAAACAAAGGATACAGTCCAATATTACCTATGTGGAAAGCTTGAAAGAACTCTCTGACGCTGACTTGACTATCGAAGCTATAGTAGAAAACCTGGATGTCAAACAAAACGTCTTCAGAGAACTGGAAAGCTATCAAAGCAAAGAGGCGATCATCGCCAGTAATACTTCCTCTCTCTCCATAGCCTCTATCGCCTCCGCTTTAGAAAAACCTGAGCGCTGTATCGGAGTTCACTTTTTTAATCCGGCCCCCTTAATGCCCTTGGTAGAGATTGTACCGGCAGTACAGACCTCAGAAGAAGTTTTTGAAAAGGTATTTTCGACTATACAAGACTGGAAAAAAGTGCCGGTGAAAGCACAGGATACGCCTGGTTTTATCGTGAATCGTGTCGCCCGTCCATTTTACGGTGAAGCGCTTAGAATTTATGAAGAACGCTATGCAGGACTGCCTGAAGGGGAAGCTGGATTTGCAACGATTGACTGGGCCATGAAAGAATTTGGTGGATTTAGAATGGGACCTTTTCAGTTGATGGATTTTATCGGTAATGATGTGAACTATACCGTTACCGAAACCGTATTTAAAGCCTTTTATTACGATCCACGTTACAAGCCTTCCTTTACTCAAAAACGCTTTGCGGAAGCGGGCTATTTAGGCCGAAAGTCAGGCAAAGGCTTTTACGATTACGCTGAAAATGCCAAGAAAGTAGCTCCTTTAAAAGACCAGGACATGGGACAGAGAATCTTTGACCGGGTGTTGGTGATGCTGATCAACGAAGCCGCTGATGCTTTATTTCTAAATATTGCCACCGCCAAAGACATTGACTTAGCCATGACCAAAGGGGTAAATTACCCAAAAGGACTTCTACAATGGGCCAATGAAAAAGGAATAACCTGGTGTGTTGAGCAGATGGACAATCTTTATGATATTTACCGTGAAGATAGATATAGATGTAGTCCGATGCTGAGGAAAATGATGAGAGAAGGTGGTGAGTTTTAGGTTGCTGGTTAGGGAGTTTTTTAGTCTTTTAGTTGGTGAGTTGTTTATAACTTATCTCTATAAAATTTTATATAGATGATGAATAGTAAATATCATTTTAAGTTTGAAGAGTTAACTATGTATCAAAAAGCACTAGTTTTCTCTGATTTAGTTTACGATCAGATAAAGAACTTTCCTAAAGAAGAAACGTATAGGCTAGCATCTCAATTTATAAGAGCTGCAGATTCCATTGCTTTAAACATTGCTGAAGGCTCATCAAGTTCAAAACCAAATTTCAATCGATATCTCCAAATCGCTTGGGATTGCGCTCACGAGTGCGTTGTTTGCAGTACTATAGCTTATCGAAGAGGATTTATAGATAGAAATATGAATGAAAAGAATAGGGAAAGTATTACAGAACTATCGAAAATGATTACTTCTTATAAGAAGTACCTGAAAAAGAGACTGTAGTAAGCCGACACTGAAAGAAATATTTAAGTTCAAATTTTTTGACTAAATGGTAATTAATATGAAAAAAACTCAAAAACTCACTTCCTCAATAACTATTCCCGAAAAGATGCTCTCCCAGGATCCGTTTAGCACCTGGTTGGGGATTGAAATTTTGGAAGTGAGCCTAGGGAAATGTAAGGTAGGCTTA